>NZ_MUFL01000007.1:0-65581 GCF_001995355.1 Salinivibrio sp. PR919
ACGCCACCAGCATGCGCGGCTTTGTAGTAGAGCCGTAGGCGGAACGAAAAAGCCGTCGCCTTGACTGGCCTTGTTATGCATTTGGGTTCCACTGTAACTTATAACTACCATTTTCGTCACCCAAAACACTAAATCCTAGACTAGTATAAAAACCAACAACAGGATTTGCTTTTATGACACCTAAATTAACTGGCAGATCATGCTCAATTGCTGCTGACTTTGTGTAATTGACAACTTGCTTACCTATACCCATTGATTGAAACTCAGCCTTTACCAGTAGCATTTTTAAGTGGATGTGATCATCATTTTTGACCAAATAAAATGCACCAACGCGTTCACACTTATTCTGGATTATTTTAAATTGGGTGATCGGGAGATGCTTGCCAAAGCTCTCTTCTTGGAACGCCTCATGCCACCCCCACTGAGCCTCGATACTTGGCTTTAGTAGATCTTTAAATAGACCCCAAACCCATTCTCTATCAGTTATCTCGGCTTTTCTAAATTCGATTAGCACGATTCGTCCTTATGCATAACGAATGACATGGATTCCCCCTCTTGAAGATCTGCCACACTTAGGTGCGGCCTTTAATAACGAAGGTAACCATATCTACTCAATTCTTTTGTGGCGTTGATCTCGCCAAGCACCACTTTTCTCTTCACGCGGTGGATGATCACGGAAAAGTCATTCTCTATAACTCGTTCCCACGCTCCTGCGTGGGAACGGGAAGTAATGTCTAATGGCCCTGTCATATGATTGGCAGGCAGCGGTGAGACCGCTGTAAGAGACCTTCTATATGTTTTTGCCGTAAGCAATGACTTAATGGCGATTCATGTTGCTTCACATGGCAAACCTGACCTTGCCCGTTGAGGCGACCTCTGAGCAGCATACAACACGATGTTGTCCTGCGTGTTGGGAGCGGTTCATGGTCTGCGTGGGCGTGACACGACCGAGGTAGCCGAAAGGCGAATAGAATAAGGAGAATGGCATTCATTTAAACACAGGAGAGCAAACCGACACAAACCACATCGTTACGCAACGTATTGAAGTAACGTCTTATCTGCTCATTTCTTGGCTGCGCTCGTGCTGAAAAAAGTGCCAGACGCAGCCCCACCTATGCACATTCGAGCTATTTACTTAATAAAGCAACGGGCTTGTTCAACTCCCAAATAAAGTGTCGGCTACGCGACACTTATTATTTATTAGGCGACATTTCTACGTTTAACTTCTTTCTCATAAGAAGATTCATTGTATAGCCAAATAGCCCAAAATGCGAAAAACATCCCGATCGTATAAATGAAATAATTAAGAGCATTATCCGATAAGAAAATCGTAATACTTGCCACATCAGAAGATGGATAAAGGAAAATAACATTAAAAATCATGTACAAAGTGGCTGTGACGAAAGTTGTTCTAAAAAGCCAATTTAAACATCCTTTCTTTCGCGATTTTTGCCAATTCTCAAATGCTTTACCATTCATTAATCCACTCCTTTTCTGTTAACTAAAGCTAGATTAACTCCTTCCCACGCTCCTGCGTGGGAACGGGAAGTAATGTCTAATGGCCCTGTCACATGATTGGCAGGCAGCGGTGAGACCGCAGTAAGAGACCTTCTATATGTGTTTGCCGTAAGCAATGACTTAATGGCGGAAATGACAGAGCGAAGTAGACGACTTTGTTACTCGAGAGCATTGGCTGCTGGCGCAGCCAAAAAATGCTATTGCCYATTGACCGGAGAAGGGCTCATATGTGTTAGCTTAAGTTATGTAGCACCAAGCCATACCACCCCAAAACAGAATATTCAAAGTCCAGATTATTACACTCTGAACTGGAAACATATGAAAAACTAACTGAGGACATGCCTTAAGCTCACTCGTCGAGAACAACATTTGCGGTTGAAGATCCCAACTTGTAGCTAAACACAGACCTCTTTTATACCTAGGGTGATTCACCAAGTACTCAGTGTAGGATGAGTACATTGTCCATATCCCTAAAAAACCAAGTAATTCAACTAGTGATATCACTTCTATACTAAATGGTAACAGTGAAGGTCCTCCAATGAGGAAAATAGCTGCAAATATCCATTTTCTATTTCTCATTACATATCCTTGTTAATGATTTTAGCGAACGCTTTGTTAAGGGGTGAACAACGCAATACCGAAGTTGCTGCAAACCACCTTAAACACAAAAATCAACGCATGGTAAAAATGCCACGCGTTGTGAATCCCTCTTGAACAACTTGTTAGGCGAATTTTCAAAGAGTTATGCGCATATCTGCACAATTGAAAAGACCATCGCCCAAAGTCGGAAATCGTGCATGATTTGTGAGCGTACCATAATTTGAGAAACCCGACTTTTCTAAAACTCGTATGCTTGCGAGATGCTCAATAAACGGATTGGTTCTTACCTCTTTTACACCCAAACTTTTCAAGTATTGTAGACCAGAGCGGCACAACTCAGTTGCAATGCCTTGATTACTAAATTGATCTGATATACCAAAATGAATTTCAGCATATTGCTCATTAAATACGAAAACAACTAAACCAAACACAAAGTCATCTGGACTCGCTGCAACTCCATACAAACAAACTTTGGGAGCATTTTCTGAATAGAATTTTCGCCATTGCTTAATTTTCGTGAGCGTGGTTTCAACTGTATCGTGGGGCAATGTCGATATGTACTTTGCTGAACTGCTTGAGCCTGAATACATATTGAACAAAGAATTTGCATCAGCTTCTCGAAGCTCTCTGACTCTAAAAATTCCACTTTCGTAGTTCATTGCACCTACATTCGCCTAACGCTAAGAACAGTTGCAAAATAAATGGCACTACATTTTGCGAAGCAAAATTCGTGACATTTATTTTGTCAATTGCTTCGCCTTGTTAACTTTATGATTGAATAGTACCAATGTAATTCTTTGCTCCAGAAAAATAATATGAAATATTTCTCTTACCGAAGAAGTTATGCCAATGTTTTTTAATTTGCTCTTGCCTTTCTGGGTCAGTGCAAAAATCAACCACTTCAATTTCTGCATTTTTTCTTGTCATCCGTGATAATAGCTGGCGCAATTCGAAATCTGCACTAGGTAACGAATAACCGATAAAAACTAACTTTGATGCTTCTGATAATTCTATGCCTGCGTTTTGCCAAATAATTCTATACTGAGGATTAGATAAATCTTTAATAAAAGTCGGCATAATTAAATTGGATATTAATACATGCTTTCCAGCATCCTCTTTAAAGTTTCTATCACAATGGCGACAAGATTCTGGATTTTCAAAATTTCGCATAGTATCTTTTATTAAGAATCTTGCGTATAACCTCGCGCATCGAGGACATTGCAACCAGTTGAGAGAACCATGTAATTTTAGCAATTTAACATTAAATCCACCCTGACCAAGTTTTTCTAATCCTGGCTTTACAGTTGTATCACTTTCATCCTTCGAACTGATATAACAACAATAGTCTACAACAGCATCATAGGTAGAGTTACTTTGAATTGTGGTATAAATAGAGTTATCTAACAAAATATCCCAATTAGTACTTATAACACTTACAGGATCCTGTCGATGATAATTTGTTCCAGCTCTCACTGATGATAATTTCGTAATATATCGAGCAAAATCATCAATATATTCTTTAGATTTATTTGTTTTATTTAAAAGAATCTGGATTGTCTTACCGACAACATAAAATACAGACTCTCTTATATCCATAATTTTTCCTAAATCAATACCTCTGAATTGAGAATTATCAGATAAACAGCGGTCAAGTGGCGTAAAAATATCCTCAAGTTCAATATCTTGATAAGAGTTTGCTGATATATTCATCTGCTCTTTAAGGAAATTTTCAAAAATATTAAATTTACTTTCATTAAAATAATTTGGATCTTGATCGCGAAGCCTAAATGCTTCTTTCATAATTGCGGCTTGAGTTGGTGCTCCTGCCTCTACTGAAAATCCAGCTCCTAATATATAAACCGTCTTCACTAACTTACTTTCTCCTTGGCTGAATAAAGTTAACATTGTATTAGTGCGCGTGCTCGATTTGTCAAAATCGTTATACGCCCTGTTTTATCCATAACCTCATGATACGCATGTGGTTTTTCCATCTATCTCATCAAGCTCTCTTCGGTGATAGTGTGCATGCCGCCTATCCCGGTTGAGGTATTCACATTATCCCCGCGCTTGTACTTTTAACCGATTGATTATTCGTGTTTTTTATTTTTTCGCCTAGGGAAAGTGTGAATAGGTCATGAGAAAGCGTGCATCCATGTGGGCGCTTTTGTTGCGTTCCACGCTACCGCCCTTCGGTTGGCGGCGTCCAAAAGGCCATGTAAGAGACAGAAATATAAAGGGTTAGCGTACCAGAGTGCAGAATAGCTGTTTAGACACAAGCGCCTAAAATGTTGGCAAGGTCAGGGTTTGGATGTTTGCGGGGGCATGAATGCAAAAAAGCCGCTGACTTATCAGCGGCTTTTCGGTATGTGGCGGAGAGATAGGGATTTGAACCCTAGAAGGGCTATTAACCCTTGCCGGTTTTCAAGACCGGTGCTTTCAACCACTCAGCCATCTCTCCGGAACGGGGCGTATACTAGAGGCAGCTCAGAGCGATGTAAAGTCCATTTTTACTTTTTCACACTTAAGTGCTGAAATTATCAGCAAAAGCCTATTTTCAGTGCTTTTCTCCACTATGCCCCGCCGTTTATTTAGCCAAATCGGCCATTAATGTAATCATGAGTCAGCTTGTGCTCTGGGTCGTTGAACACTTTTTCGGTGCTGTTCACCTCAACCAAACTCCCTAAGTGGAAATAGGCCGTTCGGTCAGACACACGCGAGGCTTGTTGCATGGAGTGCGTGACGATCACTATGCTGAAGTTTTTCTTCAGTTCGGCAATCAGCTCTTCAATAATACCGGTGGCAATCGGGTCAAGGGCTGAGCATGGTTCATCCATCAAAATCACTTCTGGCGCGACGGCAATGGTGCGAGCAATGCATAGACGCTGCTGCTGACCACCAGATAAGCCTGTGGCAGGCTGGTCGAGGCGATCTTTCACTTCGTTCCATAGCCCTGCTCGAGTCAGCGATTGCTCCACTAACTCATCGAGATCGGCTTTGCTGTCGATCAGTCCATGTATCCTCGGGCCATAAGCCACGTTGTCATACACCGATTTAGGGAACGGGTTAGGCCGCTGGAATACCATGCCCACTTGCGAGCGCAGTTCCACAATTTCTGTCTCTTTGTGGTGAATATCTTCACCGTCGAGAATGATATCGCCCGTCACCACACAGCCGGGAATGGTGTCATTCATTCGATTTAAACAGCGCAAAAAAGTGGATTTGCCGCAGCCTGATGGGCCGATCATCGCAAGAACTTCTTTCTCGCCAATATCAAGGCTCACGTCTGCGATCGCGGGTTTTGCGCCATGTTCGTAGTTCACAAAGACATTGCGCGCCGTCATTCGCGGGTATCCACAAAGGGCACACCGCAGGTTTCTTTGGGGGCTGCGGTATTTTGGGGCGTCGCGTTCACTGTTTGCTCTGTAAGAGTTGCGTTAGTCATGGTTGTTGTCGTCATGGTTTTCTCTCCCGACTTACCAGCGTCGCTCGAGACGCTTACGCATAATCACGGCGCAGGCATTCATAAAAGCAAGGAATGCCAGCAGCACCATGATTGCGCCAGAGGTGTTTTCGACAAAGCCCTTTTCAGGATTCTCTGCCCATAAATAGATTTGTACAGGTAGCGCGGTCGCCGCATCGAGAGGCCCAGATGGAATGTCGACAATAAACGCCACCATGCCAATCATAAGAAGCGGTGCGGTTTCACCCAGCGCTTGTGCCATCCCAATGATGGTGCCGGTGAGCATGCCTGGCATCGCTAATGGCAGCACATGGTGAATAACCATTTGCATCTTGGAAGCCCCTACCCCTAACGCGGCGTCACGTACCGAGGGTGGAACTGCTTTGATGGAAGCACGGCTGGAAATAATGATGGTTGGCAGCGTCATAAGAGTAAGCACCAAGCCGCCCACAACCGGCGCAGAACGCGGTAGATCGGCAAAGTTGAGGAATACCGCCAATCCCAGCAAACCAAATACAATTGAGGGTACGGCCGCGAGGTTATTGATGTTAATTTCAATGATCTCGGTAATACGGTTGCGTGGCGCAAACTCTTCCAAGTAAATCGCCGCGGCTACCCCAATCGGAAAACTCAGTACTAGGGTGACCAGTAAGGTGTAGAAGGATCCGACCGTCGCCCCCCAAATTCCAGCGAGTTCGGCATCGCGGCTATCACCGTTGGTGAAAAAGCGGGTGTTAAACACGGTACGGATCCGATCATCGCTTTGCAGTTGGTTAAACCAACCGATGTGCTTGTCTTTAAACTGACGATAAGACTCCGGTAAGTTGCCGTCGATATTGCCTTTGTTGAACTGGTTAACGTTGTCTCCAGCAAGCGCCCAAATATCAATTTGCTGTCCAACAAGGCTAGGGTCTGCAGCCACACGGTCGCGCAAATCGTACTCCGCCCCCGTGGAAAGGAAGCGGAATAGCTCGCGCTTATCCGTACGTGACGTGACGTCCGGCAAGGTAGCAAAAATGGCATCGGCCAGCACCGAGCGATAGCTCAGGTATTGCAATGTTTCGTCATTGAGCGGTTTGCCCTCAATGCCAAGCTTTTCGGCGCTTAAATCGACCGTGAGACGAATTTCTGTGGTGTAGAAGGCGGTGTACCCTTGCGAGATAATTGATCCTAGCAATACCACCAAAAACGTAAACGCCAACAAAATCGACCCAATGCCATACCAACGAAAGCGTCCTTCGCGTCCACGTCGTTTGGCAAGGCCTGCTTTTACTCGGGCGCGCTTGTTTTGCGCGATCTGTGCAATTTTATCAGTCATATTGTTCTCGATATTTCTTCACAATACGGAGCGCAACAAAGTTCAGCGCTAACGTCACAACAAAGAGCGTTAAGCCCAGTGCAAACGCGGCCAACGTTTTCGGACTATCAAACTCTTGGTCGCCCACCAGCAGGGTTACGATCTGCACGGTAACCGTGGTGACCGAATCAAGTGGGTTCGCGGTGAGGTTGGCCGAAAGGCCTGCGGCCATGACCACAATCATGGTTTCGCCAATCGCACGGGATACGGCAAGCAAGAGCCCCCCGACAATGCCCGGTAACGCGGCTGGAATAACCACTTGGCGGATGGTTTCAGATGGCGTCGCCCCCAATCCGAGTGAGCCATCGCGCAATGACTGCGGCACCGCGGTGATCACGTCATCAGATAGTGATGACACAAACGGGATGATCATCACCCCCATGACAAACCCTGCAGCCAGTGCACTTTCCGAGGACGCACTCTCAAACCCAATCGCTTGTGCAATGTCGCGAATTACCGGAGCCGCGACCAAAGCGGCAAAAAAGCCATACACCACGGTCGGAATACCGGCGAGAATTTCAAGAATCGGCTTTACGATACTGCGTACGCGCGGTGAGGCGTATTCAGCGAGATAGATGGCACTCATCAGCCCCACTGGTGCGGCAATACACATGGCGATAATCGAGATCATCAAGGTGCCGGTGAACAGTGGAATCGCGCCAAAAGAGCCACTTGCTCCTTGCTGGTCTGCGCGTAAAGCAATTTGCGGTGACCATTCTGTCCCGAAGATAAAGTCGGTAATCGAGATCATTTGGAAAAAGCGCAGGGCTTCAAACAGCACTGAGAGCACAATGCCTAGGGTGGTTAGAATGGCTAACGTCGAACACAGCAGCAAAAACGCCTGCATCACGTTCTCGACACGGTTGCGGGCTCTTAACCGCGGCCGCAGCGAGCGCCATCCAAAGGCAAACCCGGCCAACGCCAATGTTGTCATGGCGGTAAAACGCAAGGTGTTCCCTAACGCATGGAGGGATTGATAGTGTTCAGCCGCTGCTAACAAGACAGCATCGTCAGTTTGGGTGATGCCACTGGCAATGTTCCCGATTTGGCTGTAAACCAAATCATGGCTATTGATGCGCACAAGGTAGCTATCTGGGATCTGTGCCATCACCAAACTGTGGATCAAGTTCGGCTCCACGGCTTGCCATAGCAGCAGTAAAATCAACGCCGGAATGGCGGCGAGAATCGCAACATAGGAGCCATAGTAATTGGGGCGAGAGTGAAGCTTGCTCAATCCACCTGCCATATCAGCCAGTTTGATTGAACGTGTTCGAGCAAGAAAGAAGCCTGAAATTGCAATCAGCGCAATTACGGTCATCAACATGGATGTGGTCATTGTTCCTCCTGAACACGAATAAAGGTGACACAGCGCGTGTGCCACCTTTTCGCGTTCACACTGCCATTACAGATTCGGGTTTAGATTCACCGCTGCAGTGCGTACGTTGTTCCATTCTTGGCTTGCCAATGGGATCAGACCACGGTCGGTCAGATAGCCCATTTCGCCGATAGCATCTTCTGCCGTGAAGGCATTCACATACTCTTTCAAGCCTGGGATCACATCTTCATGCGCTTTCTTCACGTAGAAGTAGAGTGAGCGTGATACGGGATACTCGCCACTACCAATCGCATCAAATGTCGGCTCAACACCGGCAATTTTTGCGCCTTGAACTTTATCGGCATTCTGCTCGAGGAAGCTGTACCCAAAGATACCGAATGCATCTGGATTCGCTTCAAGCTTTTGCACGATCAAGTTGTCGTTTTCGCCCGCTTCGATAAAGGCACCATCTTCACGCATGCCATGACAAATGGCTTTGAATTTATCTTCATCGCTGTCTTCTAGCGCGGCAATTTCAGGATATTGAGAACAGCCTGCTTCCATGGCGAGTTCAACAAACGCATCACGCGTGCCTGACGTTGGTGGTGGGCCTAGCACTTCAATCTTGGTTTTCGGCAGCGATGGGTTCACGTCTTTCCACGTTTTGTGTGGATTGTCGATGAAGTTACCTTTGCCGTCTGGCACGGTTTTAGCCAGTGCGGTGTAAAGATCTTTCAGTGATACGTCATATTGTGGCGATGCTTTTGAGTTCGCAAAGGCGATGCCGTCATAACCAATTTTGATTTCGACGATGTCGTCTACGCCATTGGCTTTACAACGCTCAATTTCAGAACTTTTGATTTTGCGTGATGCATTCGTGATATCTGGTGTATTTTCACCCACACCTGCACAGAACAGTTTCAAGCCACCGCCTGAACCGGTTGATTCGATTTTGGGTACTGAGTATTGCGACGTGCGACCGAAGCGCTCAGCAACCACAGTAGCAAAAGGGTAAACGGTAGAAGAGCCAACGATGCTAATGTAGTCACGGTTTGCGGCCGTTGCGCTACCCGCGGCCAATACGGCCATTGATACTGTAGTAGCAGCAAAGAGAGCTTTGAGTTTCACATCRACCTCCAAGTCGATTGTTTAAGTTAGTGCTGTGCAAATTGTCCAACCTGCACATGACGAAGAACTCGGTTAGCTGTGAAACACCTTAAGCAGGGTTCGTGACACTTCCTTGATGAGACGATGAAGCTTTAATGACAGGCTGATCCTTTGGTAAGCAACGCAAAAATTGGCGCTCGCCCGCTCGCGTTGCGCGGCGGTATCGCTAGGATATAGCTAAGCTTTTTCGTGCTGCAACGCCGGTTAGACACGGGTATAAGCACTATTTAAGTCGTGTGGCATGGGGCTGCACAACATCCTGGCGTAAAACAGGGAACAGCCGTAAGGATTCATCATGGCGGAGCCAAACGATAGCCTCGCGCGCTCAATTAAGTCGCATCGAGCGAGAATAAAAAACACCCAAACCCAACCCAGTAAACCGTCGGTTCTGTTTTTGTGTGATGGGCTTCAGGGCGCCTCGTTAATGGCAAGCGCCATTATGCAGAACAAAGCCGGAGCGTTTTTTGAGATCGTGTGCTGTCACACCAGCCCTGACATGGCAACCGAACCGGCCGCACGGGCGTTGATTCAATTTCAAATCTCAACCGCGGACATTGTGCCGGTGCCTTTGGCCGGCTTATCGTTGAACTATGTTGACTATTTAGTCGCCCTTTCGCCTGCCGCAGTGCAATCGGGCCTTGCACTGCCCAGCTATGGAAAATTTGTACCCTGGGATGTGTCCGAGCAGTCCAACGCCAGCACAACCGCGGTACTGCGAACCATCAATCACAACGTGAATTACTTTCTGTCTCTCTATTTATTTCGCTAGTTCAGTTCATCCCACAAAAAATGCGCCGGTTAGGCGCATTTTGCATCAAGGCTGCGGTTAGAGTCGAAACGCTTGGGCTTGCTCGCGAATGCTGGCGTTTTCTTTCTCTAGTCGCTCATAGGCGTCACGCGTTTTTTCTGCAGTCTCAGCTAGCGACTCCGCTGCACGGTGAATCGCCGATACATTTTGGTTCAGATCGGCCGCTGCCGTGGTTTGCTCCTCTGTGGCGGTCGCAATCGCTCCGGTCATTTCGGACACTCGCTGTGTCGCTGCATTAATCGTTTCTATCGCTTCTGCCGCGCGTTTCGCGTCGTCCAAGCCTTTTTGGGTGAGCGTCTGGCTATCCGTCATCACTTGATAGGCCTGGCGTGCTTTGGTTTGTAGTCCTTCAATGATTTGGTTGATCTCATCCGTGGATGATTGGGTTTTGGTCGCCAAGCCGCGAACCTCGTCAGCGACCACCGCAAAGCCACGGCCGGCCTCACCCGCTCTCGCTGCTTCAATCGCAGCATTCAGTGCCAACAGGTTGGTTTGTTCTGCRATCGTACTGATCACTTCAGACACTWTGCCGATATTTTCACTGTCTGCGCTTAAAGCCTCAATGACTTGCGACGCTTTATTCACTTGCTCCTGTGCCGCCACACTTTGCTGATACGACTGTTCAAAAATATCACGCCCTTGTTCAGCGTAATCGCGTGATTTATCTGTTTGCTCCGCCGCATTGACCGTATTGGTAGCAACTTCCCCAAAAGTGGATTCCATCTGCGTCATCGCGCTCGCCAATTGTGATAACTCGCCACGCTGTTGTTCAACACTCCTAACAGTGTCGGTCACTTGGTTTGATAGCTCATCACTCACCGCTTGCAAACGCTCAGTTCCCGCGACTAAAGCGCTAATCAGTGCCGTTACACTGCTTTGCATTTGGTCAAATGTCTGCGCTGCTTGCCCGATTTCATCACGATTAAACGCATCTAAGGTGAGACGTTGGGTTAAATCGCCGCTCTCGACTCGCTGCATCTGCGCCACCAAGCGCGCAAGCGGACCACGAATACGCTGTTGAAGAAGCAGGGCTACCCCCACCATCAAAGCGATCAGCGCGATAATGACCGCGATGCCAATATAAACTAGCTGTTCGATTTTATTCGCCTCACGCGTTTTAATCGCGTTAGCTTGGTCCTCTATAGATGCTTGTAAAGTGGCAAGGTTCGCCACAATCTGATCAAAAGGTGCCAGCATCGGCCCAAGCATTTTACGGCGCGCATCTTCCATCTGACCGTTATCGATCAAACTGATATAGTCGTTCTGCATTTGGCGATACGCATCCAGCCGATCGGCAATATCTGCCACCGCTAGACTATTGGCATCTCGCACAGTCAAGGCTTCCATGTCAGCCAAAGCTTGGCTAACTGCCTCATCATTGCGTTCAATTTTCACCAAAATATCACGGTGTTCTTGGCGGCTATCTGTAAGGCCATAATCCAGCGCGAAGCGACGATAGGTCACGGTAAAATAACGGAGATCAGAGACAGTACTAAGAAGCCGAACATTACGCTCAACAACGTCATTAAACTGCACTTTCACCGTTTTAATTTCGCTAAATAAATAAGCGCCGCTGACCGCAACAGCGACACCTAATGTGAGAAAAATTACTCGTAAGTATTGAATGATCGTCATTTTGCCCCCCGCTACACCTATTGGCATTGATAAAAGACTAATTATTCTTTTGTCAGTAAGCTAACGGGTACGACCAATCACTGTGATAGGTTCAATCTAAATCCGTTTTTCATTGTCAAGATAACTCGCGACAGTAGACCAAAAGCTAACGTTAAGCCACCAGTAACAGTAAGCCATGACAGCCCACAACACCCGCAGTCAAACGGCCACGCATCACTTGGTAAGCGGCGGGCTGCTCTTCCTCTCGTTCGCTCTTTCGGATCCATTTTTCAGCCAACCATACCGCCAAGTAACCCGCAGTGAGAATGCCAGTGGCGATCACGTATTGCGTTGCCCCTTGAATGAGTGCCCCCCATGCCAGTAGAGCGAATAAGTTACTCAGCAATAATGCATTACGGCTGAGTTTATGGGAAAAATGGTCGATACCATTGCCCCACAACACGCCAGATAAGAAACTTAAAATCACCGCACTGTAGCTTAAAAATAGCTGCTCACCACTGAGTCCAAATAAGGTTAAATCGGCCCAAGTAATAATTACCCCGCCAATAAACGGAACCAAACCCAGATAGCCAAGTTGCAGCATGGTATCGCGCGCAGAAGGTTGAGGTTTCATGAAGCTACTCCCATCAAAAAGCGGTCACGTTTAGGTCTGTTTTCAGTATACGAAGCCCAGTCTAACTTGGTCGTCTTATCGACATTTTTTGCTGATTTTCTCGGCGTTTTACAACTTTTAGCTGTGATTTATCCCTCATTTTTTTGCAAATATAGGGAATATTGAGTACATTGCTGCCCGAATTCGTTTTCACAGGCTGCCAACTTTTGCCGACAGCAGCCATGCGGCGAGCCGATAGTTCGTCAATTTTTCCGCTTGTTTAAGGAGCACCATTAGCGCTTACCGCTACCCCTATTTTTCGCGTTTGAAAGAGGAGTTATTCATGTCAACGCAACGTACACGAAGTACACCCGGCGCCGAATCAATGCGCCCGACTTATCACCCATTTGAAAACCGCGTAACCCAAAGCGGCCTTTTCAAAGGCGTTCACAAAAATATGATGATCGCCGCTACCCTTCTGGTTTTCGCCTTCGTACTGTTTACAGGCTTTAACACCGATCTTGCTGCCACGATTTTTGCAACTGCACGAGGCTGGGTCGAATCCACCTTTGGTTGGTACTACATGATGGTGCTGGTGTTGCTTCTCACGACCAGTTTGATCATTGCCGTCACGCGCTTAGGCAGCATCCGTCTGGGAGATGATGACGATCGCCCCGAGTTCAGCACGTTTTCTTGGTTAGCCATGCTTTTTTCGGCTGGTGTCGGGATTGGCGTACTGTTTTTTGGGGTAGCCGAACCCACGTTCTACTTTGATACAAGTGGTGCGTTCGGCTACCCCAACAACCCGTATGCCGATATGGCTGGGGCGACCGCCATGGGCTTTGATCGTGCCGCCGATGCGTTGCGAGTCACCTATTTCCATTGGGGCTTTCATGGCTGGGCGGTGTATGTGATTGTCGGGCTCGCGTTGGCCTATTTTTCGTTTCGTAAGAAACTGCCTCTGGCCCTACGTTCGACCGTCTATCCACTCATTGGTGAGCGTATTTATGGCCCGATGGGGCATGCCATCGATATTCTTGGCGTGCTGGGTTGTGTATTTGGTGTCGCGACCTCACTGGGGTTAGGCGTCAGCCAAATTGCCGTGGGGCTGGATCGTTTATTTGGGATTGATCCCGGTGTGGTCACTCAGGTGATACTCATTGCGCTGATCTCTGTGGCTTCCATTATGTCTGCGCTATCTGGCGTGGGTAAAGGGATTCGGATTATCTCTGAGTGGAACATTATTGTCTCGGCCCTTGTGATCGCCTACTTCCTGTTTGGTGGCCCGACAGCTTGGCTGATTCAGATTTTTGGCGTCTCGCTGGGTGACTACTTGGTGAACTTTATGCCAATGGGGCTGTGGTTCCCTGATGAGCAAGGTCCCGCTGCATGGCAAAATGCGTGGACCATTTTCTATTGGGGATGGTGGATTGCTTGGGCGCCCTTTATTGGCCTATTTATTGCGCGTATTTCACGCGGTCGTACCCTACGCGAATTTATCTTTGGTGTGCTGTGCGCGCCGACACTGATGATTTTTGCTTGGCTCGCTATCTTTGGTGGTAATGCCCTACATCAAGAGCTTGTCGCTGACACTGGGATTGGTAGCGCAGGGATCATTGATTTGGTGAATAGCTGGGACTTACCCGCTGCACTCTTTGCCAGTGCCGATGGGATCACCGGCGGTGGCATCACTGGATGGATCCTCAATGCCATGATGATTTTCTTGCTATTTAGCTGGTTTATCACCTCGTCCGACTCTAGCACGCTGGTGCTTACCACGATCCTTTCAATGGGCAATGAGCATCCACCGAAGCGTTTCCGTATTTTTTGGGGGTCGATGATCGGGGCGGTTGCCGCCGTGCTGTTGGTCGCAGGCGGATTGAAGGCACTGCAAACGGCCAATATGGTCACCGCATTGCCTATCAGTATTCTTCTGATCCTCATGACAATCAGTGTGCTGAAATCCTTGCTTGAAGAGTCGATGGGCAAATCGACTGCATCGAACACATCGCAAGCTAAGCAGTAAATCTGACTGGGCACGTAACAAAAGCGCCACCGTATTGGGTGGCGTTTTTCTTTGCAACGAATATTACGGCGCTGCTGGCTCTCCAACCGCCATCGCTAGCACACTCACCGGATGCAAAGCTTCCAGCGATGTGTTTTCTTCAATTTGCCATTTACAGGTTTCACAGTCGGTGATCGCAAAGTCCGCCTGCGCGGCTTCAATCTGAGCAAACAAGCCACTACCGATGGCAATCGAGGTTTGATAGTTCTCAGTTTTAAACCCATAGGTACCTGCCAAGCCACAACACTCACTATCGAGCACAATCACCTCTAAGCCTGGGATCATTCGTAACAGCTCAATGGTAAACATCGCATTACCACTGCGTTCCAAGTGACAAGGGGTATGGTAAACCACTCGCTTATTAATAGGCTTGAGCTTGGGCATCTCGCCATTCATGGCCGCTTTGAGTAAAAAGCGAGTCACAAAGCTGATTTGCCCTGCCACGTGGGCGTTATCCACTCCCAGTACGTGGGGATACTCTTCTTTTAACGTCAGCGCACACGATGAGGAGGTGGCTATTACAGGGCGATGCTCGGCAACCGAATCGGCAATCATCGCGGTATTGGCGGTCGCGTTGCGGCGCGCTTTATCGTAAAAGCCATTGGCAATTAGAGGCACGCCACAGCACTTATGTTTCTCGAGCAATTGCACGCCATACCCCATCGCATTCATCACTTTCACTAAGTCTTTACCAAGCTGCGGGTTGTTAAAATTCACATAGCAACCATGAAAGTAACTGACTTGTTTAGGATAATCCGCTTGTGTCGCTGCTTGGCTTTTCATCCAACGCCGAAAGGTGCCAAACGAATACTTGGGTAGAGATTTATGTTTATCCACCCCAATCGTGGCGTGCATCACCGCTTTCACCGGTTTCAGATCCGTCATCACGTTCACCAACGGTGCTACTGGATTAGCAAGCGTGCCAAACAAGTCGGTATGGCTTAGCACGTAATCACGCATCAACTTAGGATTGATATTTTTCTTGCCGTGTTTGCCGCGCGCCACCGCAATGATGTCGCCAATTTTCACCCCGGAAGGACAGGCGGTCTCACAGCGTTTGCAGTTGGTGCATAACTTGAGCAGGTCATCATAATAGTCAGGGTTTTTGATCCGCAGACGCTCACCATCCGGGCCACACTCTTTGGGGCCAGGATACGCAGGGTTCGCTTTTGATACCGGGCAATACACAGTACAGACCGTGCATTTAATGCATTGGTCAAAACTGGTGGGTTGCGGCGCATGGTCGCTATAGTCACGCTGTTTCAGCCATTCAGTTAGCATGGGACGCCTCCTTAGCGTTCGCCATCACAGCGAGCGCACGTTGCGCGGCGGCGTAGCCAGTTGCGATCGCAACGCCACCGCCACAGCCCTCATAGACGGGATCGTAACCACTGAGTACCGCACCACACACAAACAGGTTTTGGCAGCGCTTGCCGCGTGCGGTGGGACGCAGTTGGTTGTCGGTGTTGATGCCAAACGCCATAAAGGGGTGGCTTTGCTGACTGAAAAAGTCGTCGTTGCGCCACTCGCTGCGATCAGGGCTTTGCACCATGTCTAATCCCAACGTCGGTTCGCTCACCTGAGTGCGGTCGGCATTGAGACCGCGACTAAAATAGCTGCCCGTGGCCAAGATCACTGCCTCTGCGGTTAACGGAATATCTTCGAGTTGACGCGTATGCAAAGCGGTAAGGCGACCGTTGTCGTCAAATTCACCGCCAGTCACTTGATCGCCGCGCAGCAATACCCCACCCGCGCTAGCAAAAGCCCGCTGTAACGCACGCTCAATGCGGATCCCCAGCAGTGAAGGCGGCATGGTTGGCACTTCGTGAAAACAGCGATCGGTGCGCTGTTTAAGTGCATCCATCCCCCGCTCGCCGGCCACATCGGCAATGATGGCGGGTAAAATCACCAGCTCATCTGGGCCGGACTGCATGATTAGTTGCTCGCACAGACTGTCAAAGGCATCAGGCTCAGCCAATAAACGAGAAAGATCCACCGAGCGTAGCTCATTGCGGTTACGGCGTAATCGCTCGGCTCCCGGAATCGACAGCGTAATGGT
The DNA here is from genome assembly GCF_001995355.1 of Salinivibrio sp. PR919. NCBI lineage: Bacteria > Pseudomonadati > Pseudomonadota > Gammaproteobacteria > Vibrionales > Vibrionaceae > Salinivibrio > Salinivibrio sp. PR919. The sequence goes on from NZ_MUFL01000007.1 coordinate 16,577, forward strand.
GCGGCTTGGGCAGGATGCAAAATCACGCTGGGCGGTAATGGTGTCTTTCGCTAACGTCGGTTGCGCATCGCGATAGCCTTCAATGGCGACAAAACACAAACCAGAGAAACGACGCGGGCCGCGATGCTGATACACATGCCCTTGCGATAGCCAAGTCGGGCGCACAGTACCTAATGGCGTAATGCGGCCGTGGTTGGCGTTATCTTCTTGATGATACAGACACACCTTTTGCGCACTCAATTGGTGTTGGAACCAAGCGAGTGACTGGGTGATTTCCTCTAAACTGACTTTGGCATAGGGATGCTCAGGGTGCTGGCGCACCAGTTTCGGAATCGCTTCAAAAGGCTGACTGACCGGCTCACCATTGGGAAAATGGCCCAATACATCAATGGAGCCTGACGAGAAATGTAGCGCGCTTTGTCCGGCGCTAATCATTACGGTTTTCTTGCCCGCTTCCAGTGACCGCAATGCGGCAGTAAACCCGGCAATGCCGCCACCAATCACTGCGATATCGTAGTGGATCATTGTGATACCTCCTGATCAGCCGCTGACGTCGGTGCAGCACGCTTTATCTCAGCGCTACTGCGCGGTGCCTTCGGCGGCATTGGCACCTCACCGGCGCCAAATAATCCTTGATAAATCCAATAGCTAAATTCGGCTTCGCGTAGCGCATCGCCCCAAAAAATCGGTTTCACGCCTTTCCAGCGCTCTTCGAGAAAGTCCACCAGCAGCCCTGCACTGGCTTGGCCATCTATCCCAGCCAGCTCACTGAATAAGCTAGCGGCACGATAGCTGCACAACTCACCCTGACAAGGCCCCATACCCAGACGAGTGCGCCGACGCAGATCGGTGAGATTTTTCACATCCAGCGATTGAATCGCATAGTTCACCTCGCCCTTGGTCACCATTTCGCATTCGCAAATCACCGCTTGGCTGTCGTCACTTTCATCTAAAAAATGGCTAACGCGCTCACCGTGGCGGTAATAGGCGGATTGGTAGACAGGTTTCACCAAGCTGGCACTGGCTTTACGGATCCCTTTAGAAGGCTCAGAGCCCGGTAGCGGGCGAATCGCAGTTTGGCAACGGTTGCGGTTACCCAACTTTTCAGCCACCAAGTCTGTGGCTTGCTCGGCCATCAAACGATAGGTCATGAGCTTGCCACCAGTGATAGTGATCAAGCCTTCCAGCCCATCGCGTGCTTGGTGATCGAGTAACACAATGCCGCGACTGATATTACGACCACTGCCGTCGTCATCTACCGAGACCAAAGGCCGCACGCCAGCATAGGCGCGCAACACGCGTGTATTGGCCATGATGGGGGCGAGCTTAGCCCCTTCGCGCATCAGCACATCCACCTCTTGTGGCGTCACCGCGAGCTTATCAATCTGATCGTACTCGATGTGCTCAGAGGTGGTGCCGATTAAGGAAATGGTGTCACCGGGCACCAATATATCGGCGTCTGCCGGTTTCCGGCAGCGGTTGATCACCCGGTTATTAATCCGATAGTCGAGGATCAGCAATGAGCCCTTGGCGGGGAACATTTTGATATTCAGATCGGCATACTCACAGATTGTCTGCCCCCAAATCCCTGCGGCATTGATCACTTGCTTCGCCATAATGGCAAAACGCTCGCCGGTGAGGGTATGCAAACACTGGACGCCTTGCACCGTCGCCCCTTGAYGAATTAATCCCGTCACTCGGGTATGGTTAAACACCTTGCCACCGTGCTCTTTGCCGTCCAACACATTCGCGGCACACAAACGAAAGGGGTCGATAATGCCATCCGGCACTTGCACCGCGCCAATCATCGCTGGATTCGCGTTGGGTTCGAGCGCTAACGCTTCACGTGGTGTCAGTTTTCGGGTCGGAATACCGGCTTTATCGCAACTGGCAATAAAGGTGTCTTGGTACGCTAAATCATCTTCCGGCAAGGTGATAAAAAGTCCGCTGGTGTCTTCCACGCAGTGGCGAGCAACGGATTTAAGGATGGTGTTTTCTTGAATGCATTCACGGGCCGATTCGGTATCTGTGACCGCGTAACGAGCCCCAGAGTGCAGCAGTCCATGGTTGCGCCCCGATGTCCCAGCCGCAATATCGTCACGTTCGAGCAAAATGCATGAGATACCACGCAGTGCGCAATCTCGCATGATGCCGGTGCCGGTTGCACCCCCACCGATGATGACCACATCCGTTTCAATATACTGGCTATTTGGCATGGGGCCTCCTTGTTACTGTATCGTAACGGGAGTGTGGCATTTTCCGTGTCACAAAGACGGCGAGATCATCACACAATGCGCGAATTCGAAATACAAACTCACACTTGTTTGATTTAAGACAAACTTTTAGCCGCCAAAAGACGCGCGAATGGTGACACGGGAAGCCACCGCTACAAGGGAAAGGCCCGACGATCGTACCGAAGGCTCCGTCAAGTTGGCTGACTCGATGCGATGCACAATAAATACATTAGAAAATGCGCGAAAACGCGCATTGTTAATGAGTTGTATAATTACTTGCTGCTAGTGCGGGTCACTAAACGCTGGCGTGTCATATACCCGCGATAACACAGAGCCACCACAAAACATAACCCTGCGGGAAACAGCAGGGCAGCAAAATGGAAGTGCGCAAAAAGCGCCGCACCCACTACCCCGCCGACGATAAAGCCAGACGCGATCAGTAAAAAGAGCATCAGTTTGCGCTTATCCACTGGATTGCCGCGCACCTTCCCCCCTAGCATCAATCCTAAATCGGTAAAGATGCCAGTTAAGTGGGTTGATCGCACGATCGCGCCGCTGTAGGTGGTCGCCATCGCATTCTGCAAGCCGCACGCTGCCGACGCGGCCAACTGACCAATGGCAAAACCGCGAGAAAGAAAATAAAACGCCACCACAATTAGCCCAGCTTCGACAAACAGTGCCGAGTCATAATGGCGACCCAATTTAAGCGTGCTGCCATGCAATAAGCATCCGGAAATCGCGGCACCGAGGAAAAAAGCCAACAATAAGCCACCCAGTTGGATAACTTGTGTCCATTGGCCTGCAAACAACCCCGAGCCAAATTGCGTCGCGGTGCCTGACACGTGCGACACGGCTTGATGTTCAAAGCCCAACAAACCGATCGCATTGATGGTACCGGCGATCAGCGCTAACACAAACGCCCCGGCTTCAACCCACCGAGGCAAACGGGTAATCATTGGCTTTCCTAGTCGTTATTGGATGAGGATGATGGCTGGTCGAGCATGTCCAGTTGGTTGTGGCGGATCATCGCTTGTAACTCGTCCACATAGGCCTGACCACGCTCTGAATAGCGTACCAGCCCATTGGCGAGTGCTGCGCCTGACAGTGGTTTATTCTGCTCACGCAGGTTGGCGCGGATCTCGCGTAGCCTTTGGTACGCGGCATGAGTATTTAAGTTATTGATATAGCTTTGTACCGAGGCTTGCGGGTTATCAAACGCTGCAACTTCGTGCACTTTCCCTTCCGCTCTTTGATTAGGGACCAGTCCACATCCTTTACTAAAGCACCACTGGCCGAAGTAGTTATTCCCTTCCCGTGCAAACCGCGACGTGCCCCACGCACTCTCGTTCGCCGCCTGTGCTAACACCAACGACGGAGGAATAATATCCACCCGTTGGATCAATGCCATCCAGTCTGCTTCTTGGTCGACGTTAAAGTCTTTAAGCTCATACTGTTCGGCGAGCGCTTGGACGCGTTTTATTTCTCGGCTACTTAGCTCACTTTTACGCGCATGCCATGCCATTAATGCGGTGCGATCCGCCAATATTTGGCTGTTAATGGCATTAACCACAGGGGTGAAGTAATCAAAAAACGCCTGCTTTCGCTCTGCCCCCGCGGCAAAAGATTGGAAATCAGGAACAAGGGGAGCTTGGGGGCGCTGACATGAGATCAAAATGGTGACGGTCACAGCAAAAATCGCCATGCCGATAAAGACGAAGGTACGATGTTTCATAGTGCCCCTAATGTTGTCGATGTGGGCGGTATTATACGCGAAATACCCGTTGGCGACGAATGCCGCCCTCTCAACTTAACACTGGCTGAGTCACATTATATTAACAAGGTAAGATGACCCGAAAGCATGCGCCGCCTAAATCACTATGGTCGATTTCAACATTGCCACCGTGGCGGGTGACAATTTGTTTGACGATCGCAAGCCCCAAACCATAGCCGGAACGCTTTTTATCGCGGGAACGATCTGCACTGTAAAACGCATCAAAGATAAACGGCCAATGTGACGGATCAACGCCCTCACCATCATCGTGGACCGCAATCACCAGCTGCGTATCCTCACAATAGACACGCACGGCGATTTGACTTACCGCATACTTCTCCGCATTACCAATTAAGTTGGTAATCACCCGTTTTAGCAGGTGTGGATCCGCCTCAATACTGGGCAAGTCCTGCGGTGCATCCAAGCTCACGGATTTGGTGCTTAGTGTCTGCCAACGCGGCCATTGTTCATTCATCCACACAGACGTATCTAACGTTTGTGGTGTGAAGAGTGTATTAGGATGATCAACGCGGGCCAAGTACAAGAGCTCATCAACGAGTGACGCCATTTCGTCGGTATCCTCAATAATACTGGCAACTTTTTGGCTCTGCTTGGTATCCAGCGGGCTCTCGCTAAGTAACTCTGCTTGCCACTGAATACGAAATACGGGAGTACGCAATTCATGTGCAACCGCATTGGTCAGTGCTCGACTGCTACTCACAAGATTGGCAATACGGTCTGCCATATGATTAAAGGTACGATTCAGCGACCCGACACGTTGGTGGCTACGTGTTGATGCGCGGGCATTTAAATCTCCCCCAGCAAACTGTAAAGCCGTTTTCTCTAACGCGCGAACACGACGGCTTAAAAACCACACCATAAAAAAGCTGTAAATGGCAAAGCCAACAAAAAGAAAAACAATCAGCAAATTATCTTCGAAGGCTATTGCACGATGTAATGGGGAGTTTGGATCCTCTTTTAAGGTGTAGAACACCTGCATATCCGCAAGGTGGAACCACAACTTGTCATCATCGTCGTAGTAGACATCAAATTGTCTATCGGTACGGTCGAAGTAATTTTTTACCGCGACAGGCAAGTGCTCAGCCGGGTGAGTATCTAGCGCATATTCAACTTTATGGGTGTATGCCTTTAGCGCATCCAGCGCCGCGTCCGTGCCTGAGGTTGCCTCAATGATATCCAACATATCAACAAGACCATCCGCTCGTCGTTCTAACAGAATAGCATCATGATCATCGGTGATTTCATACACCAAGACGACATACGTCACCAAGCTGGCAAAGAAAATAATAACCAAGCCAAAGAAGAACTCTAAATAAATGCGGCGCATGCCCCTACCTCAATCCAACGACCTATTGCACTTGGATAAGCACTACCAAGTATCAGGCACAAATAAATAGCCTTTACTCCGTACCGTAATAATCCGGCGCGGACTTGCAGAATCATCCATCAGTTTTTTGCGCAGCGTGACGATTTTGTTATCTACGGTTCGATCAATCCCATCATATTCAATCCCGCGCAGTGCTTGGGTAAGCGTGTCTCGAGATTGTACCGAATCGGGATGCGAGGCTAGTTGCCACAGGAGATCAAATTCACTTTCCGTTAAAGTGATACTTTGCTCATCTAGCTTACATTGCCGGCGTGCTTGATTAAGCACAAGGCCTCCATATTGCAGCACCCCTGGGGGAGCGGATGACATGACCGTGTCCGATTGACGACGCAACAGCATACGTACACGCGCCATAAGCACGCGGGGTTTAATCGGTTTACTGACAAAGTCATCGGCACCAATTTCCAGCGCAGCCACATGATCAAAATCGTCATCACTGGCAGTTAACATCAAAATTCTACCGTGGTAACCATTGCGGATCTGTCGACAAATTGTCAGCCCATCGTCGCCGGGCAGCATGAGATCCAGCAATACCAAATCGGGTTGCGCTGCCAATATTTTCTCTGCCGCGCCTGTGCCTTCTGCCAATGCCGTTACGGTGTAATCTTGCGCTTCGAAGTATTCCGTTAACATTGCGCGCATTTTGGGGTCGTCCTCGACCACAAACAGGTGCAGTTTCTCTTCCATTTTGATTGGTCACATCATCACTAAAAGGTAACAAGTATACCAATTTCCCTATCGATTCAACTGATTCCTGCTCTGACAGATGTCAGACAATTCCTGACGAACTGACGATATTCTCTGATTGCTAGTGCGCTTACATTACTGCCAACCCCAGTGGTGAACATCATTAAAGGAAGTAATCATGAAAAAACTAGCAATTATCATCGCGGCTATCGCCTCTAGTACTGCATATGCTGGCGACACCTATATTCGTAACGGCAACATTTATTCACATGAAGGCCAAGCAGTTGCCAGCATTGGCGTAGGTGTCACCAGCGATCTCTATAAAGACCAAGACAAAAACATCTATCCGCAGTTTAACCTCGGTTACAACGGCGAAAACTTTAACGCGGATCTTTCCAATGGCCTTAACTACCGCTTCTTGGGTAACAATGATGATACTGTGAACCTCAATGCCTATATTGGTCATTTAACGCCTGGCTACAAAAGCAAAGACGCAGATATTCTTAAAGGCATGAAAGATCGTGATCCAGCCATTGATGGCGGTATCAATATGGACATCAACACAGGCAAAGGTGGCGTATTGTCTACCTATGTAGGTCATGACATCACTGGTGAATACGATGGCTTCAATGCAGGYATGAAGTACATGCACCTCACCCACTTCGGCAATGTTGACTTTGTCCCTTATGCCGGTGTTGATTGGTTGAGCAAAGACTATGTTGACCACTATTTTGGTGTGAAAGACAGCGAAGCCACGGCACAACGCGCCGCCTATAAAGGTGATGATGCCTTTGCTTACAATGTTGGCTACAAACTTGTCGTACCAATGGGTGAAAACTGGGATATTAGCCAAACCACACAATATACCCGTTTAGGCAGCGACATTGCTGATTCGCCAATCGTCGATAGCGCGAACCAGTGGGCAGCTCAAGCGATGGTTAGCTATCACTTCTAAGTAACACGTCGGCCACTGGTTTATCTAGTGGTCGGCTCCTCTCAATTTCCTACGTAATACTTTGTTTATATTGTCAAAAATAGTTTCCTCCCCATCACAATCTATTTCAATGGGGTGTGATTGCAGCCTTCAGTCACATTTTGTTACATTCCTAACGCATAACACAGTTTCTCGCTTTTGTCCCCTCGCTATCCGCACGCTACATGGCGACACATTCGCGACTTTTCTCAGACTCACGCGCTAGGATGCCCATGAAAAACATCTTATTTTTACCCATTGCCATGTTTGCGTTCGGGATGGATGCCTATGTCGTGGCGGGCATTATTCCGGACATTTCGACCAGTTTTCAGATCACAGAAGCACAAACCGCACAGATGGTGACGGCTTTTACCTTGTGCTATGCCCTTTCTGCGCCAATCTTGGCGACATTGTTGGCGGGCTTTCCAACCAAAAAGGCGCTCGTGCTATCGATGCTGGTATTTATCTTCGCTAACCTTGTCACGATATTCAGCACCCACTTAACCATGTTGCTGGCAAGTCGTGCACTAGCCGGAATAGGCGCCGGTATTTTCTCTCCTTTAGCGGCGGCGAGTGCCGCCTCTTTGGTGCCTACAGAAAAGAAAGGTCGCGCACTAGGGCTGTTACTGGGTGGCATGAGTGCAGGTACTGTCATCGGCGTGCCTGCCGGCCTTGCTCTCGCCACTTGGCTGGGGTGGCAAGGCGTCTTCACCGTTGTAGTCGGTATCGCGTTTATTGGGCTGATTGGCGTGTTGCTTGGGGTGCCCCATATCTGTGTCGCACCACCGCCATCACTGAAAGCGCGTGTCGCATTGCTCGCCAATCGCTCGGTGTCTGCCACCATTGCTGTCACCTTCCTGACTGCTGTCACTAGCTTGGGGCTCTACGCTTATCTCGCACCTATAATTACGGGCATCACACAACACACTAACCTCACGCCATATTTATGGGTTTGGGGACTAGGCGGCATGATGGGTAGCTTCACCATCGGCCATTTGATCGACTGGGTAAAACACCCACGAGCCATCTTACTCGGGATACTAACGCTCATGTCCGTGGCCATCTTGAGCATTCCGAGTAGCTTGCCGTTGCCCTCCATCATTGCCTTTGTGCCATTTTTCTTGTGGGGCGCTGCCGGTTGGTCGTCGCTCGCGCCACAGCAACACACGCTGATTAGCCTCCAACCGGAGCACAGCGCTGCGGTGGTTGCACTGAATGGTTCGTCAAACTACCTTGGTGGTGCTGTGGGTACCCTTTTGGGTGGGCTGTGGCTCGGCCACGGCCTCTCGGTGACTCAGCTTGTCTATGCCGCCGCGGCAGTTGGTGGCGTAGCAATCGCTATTCAAATCGGGATTCTACGCCAAAGTATTCACGCCGTAGCGACAAGGTGCAAAAGTACCTAGTTTAGCAATATTCTAAGTATCCCACTTCTTCATTAAACGTTGAATTTACTTGCCTCAGTCGTCAGTAACTCAGGTGGTGGCATGGTCACGGTTTGCAGCCCTGCCGTTTGCAAGGCGATTTTTATGGTATCGAGATGCGCTTGTGTTGCCTCTGGCCAATTGGTGGCATCGCCCGTCACGCCTGCGCGGTGAAAGCCATTTAAACGCACGGAAAACACATTTCCCTGCGCCAACTGCATTTGCTGCAAATCATATAAATAGGCACAAAGTGGCGACAGATTAGCTTGCCAGTCGGTATACCCGGGGATCAGTAACAGCCGCACTTCGTGCAATTTTCCCTGCTTCGCCAGCCAACTTAGGCTATCACGCACACGGCGGGACGAATGCCCGGTCAGGGCCCGGTGCGCGTCATTTCCCCATGCTTTCATATCCACCATGGCACCGTCCATATAGGGTGACAACGCCTGCCAACGCTGGCATGGCACGCCGCCGTTAGTGTCGATCAAGCATGTAAGGTGCGCTAATTCAGAGTGCTGTTTGACCGCGCGAAAAAGCGCGCGGATAAAGCGCCATTGCAGACTGGCCTCACCGCCACTGACGGTAATTCCACGAATAAAGTGCCGTTGTTGATAAATCGCCGTCACTGCCTCGGCCAAAGACATACCGAATGCGCTTGCACTGTCACGCTCAATGGTTTCAGGGTTGTGGCACCCCGGGCAACGAAATTGGCAACCTTGCAGAAAAAATACCATCCGATTACCGGGACCATCGACACAGGAATAGGGCAACACACTTGCAACCCGAGCCACTGGACCCGATATTTTCTCCTGCTTAGGATGACTCATGAGTGTCCGTCCAACGCGCGCCAGCGAGAAATTCCGCGCTCACGACTCTTGGCTGCCGCGCTGTCACTGTCGTCATCTCAGAAGCTTCTGCGCCCAATACCGTGGTATTGGTCCGAGAGCCCGATTGTTTGAACTGGGCAATCTCGGATTTTTTCACCATATAGCCGGTGATACGCACGAGATCATTCCCATCTGTATTCGCCGTGAATTCGCGCAGCCCGGATTGCAGCGCCCCTAAACATAAATCGGTTAATGCATCGGGATTGCCTTTAATGGTGTCATCCAATGTCAGGATCTCGCTCACACCCGCTTCAAAGTAAGGGTGTAACGGCGCAAGCGCCTGCAAATGGGTGACAGGATCCGGTTCATAGCCGTAACGAATCCGCACCCCCGGAGTGGTCCCTTGGTCAATGGATAAGCCACCTTGCGCATGCAGCAACGCTCGCCCACGCCAACCATGCTTCACTGGAGTCTCTGCTACAAACGTACTTAATGCTTTGGTGATATCGTGTGCCATCTCATTCGCCGCTGCATCGTGGCCATATTCGCCACATAGGCCTTGGCGTGCCATCAGGGTATTGACCGCTTCAGCCATCGCATACACGCCAAACATGGGGACAAATTTTTTCTCATCAATCAAGCCTTCCTGCACTAGAAAGCTATTAAAAAAGTGTGATTCTTGATGCAGGAAGTGACTGCGTGCATCGATCAGCTCCACCATCAATGCGCCGTAATGCGGCAAGGTGTGCGAGAGCAATGTCGAGAGATCATTTGCTTCTTCTGCGACTTTTTTTAAGTTAAGGCGTACCAAGGTGTTCGCGCCGCCTCCAATCGGTAGCGCGTTGTAACAGCTCACAATCCCCACATTGGGCGAGTGAGCCTCTGCGTCACCAAATGTGGCTTGATGTACCGGCCAGTTAGCAATATGTGGCTTGCTACAGGCAATGATGTTATCTGTCGCCTGCCGAACTAGGGTGCGCGGGGTACGAGACGGGTCAACCATCAAGGTCAGGTTTGGGGCGACTTGTTGCAGTTCTGCGTCGATGCGCAAAATCATGCGACAAACACGATTATCATCTGGGCCAATGTTGGCATGCATAAATGCGTCTGGCAGTGTTCTGTCAAGCTGGATCCAGAACCGCTTCAGCGCTTGATACAAATGTTCATCACTCACATCATCGCAATATGGCAGCAAGAGTTGATCGAGGTAGCCCAAAAACACCGGGATATTGGTCACCGAAGGCACATGATGGTAAAGCACCATGAGCTTCATCAGCGCGTCCTCTAGATCGGTTGCCGGCGTTAACGCCAAATACTCCGAGCCACGTTTTAAAAAGCGGGCATAATCGGGCAACACATAACGCGGCTTAAAGGGAGCGTGACCCTCAAACATATCGCCGATCACACCCTGCTCCATCGCAGCCACGAGCGCTCGGCTGCAAGGTACGTAGGGTAAAGCCGCATCGGCTTGCGCAGCGAGCGCTAACGTTTTCTGCGAAGGGGTTAAGCTCGGATGGGTAACAATGGCATGCATAGCGTCGGTCATGCGGGGCTCCTGACAAGCTGAGTTCTAAAAATAACCCCATGAGAATAAAGGGTTATTTTCTTAGAATATGTTAGCTTGTCCACACGATGGAAAACCGCTACCTCTCACGTGATGCTTCCACGTCTGTCGTGTGACCTTGTGCTTGTTCTGGTGGTGCAAACAAGCACTGCCATCGTTGCCGAAAACTCAGACCGGGCTGCGTGGCGTCTCGCCACATTTGTTGCCATTCTGCAAAAGTTACCACCAGAGGGTTGAAACTATTCACTGGCTTGGGGATCCCATAGCGTACCGGCTCAGATTCCGCCTCGAAGGTGCCAAATAATTTGTCCCAAATAATTAAAATGCCCGCGTAGTTTTTGTCGATGTACTGAGGATTTACGCCATGATGAACGCGATGATGAGACGGGGTATTAAAAATCCACTCCACAGGCCCCAGTGTCTTTATCCATTGAGTGTGAACAAAAAACTGTAACCCTAAATTCAGCAGTACAACAAACACCACCCATTGCGGCGGAAATCCGATCACCACCAGCGGCAGCCAAAACAGCCACATCCCTGCCAGCGGGTACATTAAGCTTTGGCGAAACGCGGTGCTAAAGTTCATCCGCTCAGAGCTATGATGCACCACATGCGCCGCCCACATCCAGCGCACACGATGGCTAGCGCGGTGAAACCAGTAATAGCAAAAATCCTGCACGACCATCAGCAATAAGAACAAGCCTACCGACATTTCAATATCAAACAGCCGCCAGCCAAACCACCACAAATACACCTTGGCAATCAGCAGCCCGGTCAGTAAATCTGCAGCTTGATGCAGCCCCGCTAAGGTAAAATTGCAAAGCACTTCCGGCACGTAATAACGGGCATTATCGCCCAGTTTTCCGTGGCGCAGCGCCACCCAGTACTCCCCCAGCATGCATAAGAAAAACACGGGAGCGAGCACAAGCAGTAGCCATTCGGGATGGGAAATCAGTTCGGTCACGGGGCCTTTATCGCACGGTACAATTTATTAACATGTTAGGGGGTTCTACCTAACCTGTAAGGAAAAGTATCACCAAGCTGTTAGTTTGCGCACATATTGCAATGCGATGGATGTTCTTCATCAATGGTGAAAAGCGCCCAAACGGCGCTTTTCGCTATTCAATTAATTATCGCCGTAGTCAGGCTCGCTTAATCTCCGCCAAGTGGATTTTTACGGTTTTTATGATGAATACGCACCTCTCTGGCCTGCATGTGATGCTCACCGGTGACCTCAACGTTCATGCCAGGTTCTAGCTCATCAAGCATGTCAGGGTCAGCCTCAACCTTATAAAGTCCATCACTGGTGGCTACCATCATGTGGTCTTCTGCGATGTCCGTTACTTGCCCATTTACAACGCTGGGTTGCGCATCGGCCAACACACCAAAGCTAAAGAAAAAACTTAAAAGACAGAGTAGTTTTTTCATGGACGTTCCTCTTTGTATTCGCAATCTGCAGAAAACAAAGTAAAGAACAAGGGGGCAATCGTTGCCAGTGAAATGCTCGTTTAGTACCTCACCAATAAAAGTGGCTAAATAGATCTTTTCTTACCCATCACCACCCTAAATCGCTACGAACATCCCACTGTTCTGGGAGTGACTTATACCATCAATCTTACAGGCTCAGTTGGATTCGGTCGGATGGACGTCGCCCGGCTTTCGGGCGACAAAAACATATGAGTGTCACTCAGTGCGGAGGTCTACATCGACGATATATAATCGATTGCCATCCACAGTGTCGGTATCCAGCATTTTCTGTTCCAATTTACCGCTCGTGGCCCAGGTGGCAAAGTCGTCGTCATTCAATACGCCTAGATGACGATCATCAATCACCCATAGCCCTTCCATCTTATCGTGCGGATACCCTACTTTGGCAACCATATCTACCACTAGGGATTTGCTGACAGGCGTGATCCCAACTTCGGCTAAAGCACTCCAACCCTGTTCGAGAACAACCTCCTCAAGTGTCTTTCCCGATAATGTAAGACCAAGTTCCATATCCTGTTTAACATCACCGCTACTTGCGAGAGTTTCAAGGTTGGTTCCGGAGGTAAGATCAATGCGATAGATATGCTTTTGTACATCTGGAGCGGCAGCTTGTTCACCGTTAGGGCCACCGTAGAGAAAGCTTCCATCACGTTCGATCACCAGAAATTGTGTGTCGCTCAGCGCAACAATTTCGGAGTTCGAGTTTTGTGGTTTCTCCTGACGGTAGAGGTACTGCCCGATGTTACCGGACTCAAGATTAACGGTCACGATGCGAGTAATGTCTAGATCCTTCACCGCGCTATCGGGATGGTACATCGTTGATTGCATAATCCCTACAAGGGTTTTCTCATCCGGCGTAATAGCCAGCCCCTCCATGCCTCTATTGGCGCGCCGATTGCCGAATTCAGCAGGCAAGGTCAAATCAACCCGCTCATCGTTGGCAAACGCATTTATTCGGCCGATTTCCCTGCCTTCAGCGTCAAAATGGACAATATGTGGACCATACTCATCGCTGACCCAGAAAGTACCGCCCGATAGAGCTACTAGCCCCTCTCCATCTAGACCATAATCATCAAGCAAAAACGGATTGGTCATTTCATCATAAGGCTGGCTGTCATTTTTAAGAATCGGTCGGCCATCTGCGTGGTACGGCGTTTCACCGGTTCCGCCCAAGTCAGAGCTATTGGGAAGCCCAGTGATCAGGGACCCATCAGGATGTTTGAGTAGAATTGTATCGACTTGCTCAATTCGACCGTTCGATTTTACCTCAAATAATCCAATACGTGGGGTATAGTCCGGTGTTGGGAATATTTTTCCTTTACCGAGGCTGCCTTTAAATTTAGCATTAGGACCTCGATCAGTGAGAGCATAAAAGCGGTTTACATCCGAAGGATGTGCTGTCATTGCCGAACCGAAGCCACCATTACGAATCTCAAAAGCCTGCTGAGACTTAGCGTCAATGAGATCAGTCCTCAACACGTTGTAAGGTAGAAACACCCCCTCCTTCGGGTAACTGTCAAACACGGTTGCGCTGTTTTTTCTTGTATCATTGTTGCTGTATTTACAACCAGCGAGCACGAAAGATGCTATGAGAGGCACCAAGAACAGTTTATATTTATTTATCGACTTCATTGTCTATTTCCTTTTTATCTCATAAAGATCACAGCACAGCATCCTATCCCTTAAGCGATGCCTCACTGGCAAAATGCCGAGTCAAAACCATATACGAAAGCCGTCTTACTCTGAGAATCTGGAGAAAACCAAGGGGACAAGGATTTGAGCATATCAAAGGACTTGATCGCTCGGTTAACCACCTTCCGAGTGTAATCAGCAGATCCATCCTTGTGACGGAATGACAGCTCGGCCACTAACGGTGATTGGCATCCAGCATCACCTTATATTCTCGAGATGTGACATTAGGATTAGCCTTCACCATTGTATTCATCAATATCGCACTTATTAGAACCATGAAGCAGCGACAGGCCGTCATAACTTACTCCTTGAGATGTAACTAGGCCAACAGCCTAGTAGAATCAAAAAGATAGTGCCTCAACATGACAAGTACTATAACGTCGTATGACGATGCCATGATCAATTCATGACACCACTGAATCATGTAACTAATTGAATCAATTGATATCGCTATAGTCGCGGCGACCCACACACTGCAGACAATAGCGAATAGTAACCTCAGCTACATCTGACACTCCGAGACCTTTTCTATGGAAAGCAAAGCGGAAAAAACAAGGTCGTGAAAGAAAATAAATCATGTAAATAGAATAACTTATAGGACTAACGCTCTGCTTGCGTCAAACAACCAGACGCTCGCGTCACACGCCGCTAGTCCCCTACTTTTATCTCGTAAGTGGTAAAGCATTCACCCAGCATATGTGTTTTAAATACTCGTAGAGCACGTTGCGTTAAAAATGTGGATTCTCGACGGGTGTGCAGCAAATGAAGATAAACGACTTGATGACCAAGTTGTTCAGCGCGCGAGAGTAGAAACTTAAACACGTGCCGCCCAAGTCCCCAGTGCGAGGTATCCAACACGATCGCCAATTCAAAACCACATTCAGTACGCTGAATACCACACCATCCTACGAGGCAGTTGTTGACACTCACCGCCCTAACCAAACATCCGTCTTGAGTATCAATGTGTCTCTTCTCTCTCACCCATGTTTTGATGCTCTGTGCATCAAAAGGGGCATGTTCGATAAGATGCTGCCGAATGCTGGGTTTATTGAAGATAGGGATAAAGTCGTTTGGCGTGATGGCATCGAGTGGTAAGTAATTAATCATCATAACACTCCAGTATTGGGGCGACTGTAGGGGGCGAGCGACGTCAAGAGTCGCCAGACTAGGCTTACAGTATCAAACAGAAGAGGCTGGATCAGAACAAGGTGCGGAATGTGTTGATGGGATCTGTCTTTACACGATCAAAAAAGCCGCTGATTACTCAGCGGCTTTTTTGATATGTGGCGGAGGGACAGGGATTCGAACCCTGGAAGGGCTATTAACCCTTGCCGGTTTTCAAGACCGGTGCTTTCAACCGCTCAGCCATCCCTCCGAACAGGTTTGTATACTAATGATGGCCTTACGCAATGTAAAGTACTGCAACACTATTTTTTGTTTAAGTGATGGATATTTATCCATTATTCGCACACAGTGACTTCACATCGGAGGAGCAAGTTGGTACAACGTGTCTATCCTCCATGAAGAGGCCGCGTTTTAATAACTCAGGAACAGACATGACCATAGATAGTTTTCTCGTCAAAATCACAAAGACACCCGAGATGGTGACGTTTGATGAGACCTTGGCCGTGATCGATGCACATTACGATTACGCCCCGACTCGCTTTACTAATGGCAATCTCGCCAATAAAGCGGGCCAAAATACCGGTTCGTGTAAAGTGTTGGCATTTTGCCAACTGCACGAGTTAACCGAAGAGCAGACCCTAGCGTGTTTTGGCGGGTATTATCGTGAGGACGTGCTCAGTAATCCATCCGGCAACGACCACCAAAATATCCGCAATTTTATGGTCACCGGCTGGAAAGGTGTCGACTTCGACAAAATGCCACTTAAAGCGAAAGCAGGTGTGCATTCATAATCCATAAAAAACGGCGATCAAATGATCGCCGTTTTTACCGCTTAGCGATAATTTACACAGTTTGGTGCCGAGGCAGGAAGATTTCACCCATCATGCAACGCACACTCCCTCCGCCGACGGTTTCAATGGTGTTTACATCAATCGGCACCAGCTTGCCAAATTGACGTAAAGTCCGCTTTTGATCTTCAGTAAACGCACTATACGCGGAAAGAGACATCACAATTAACGACTCACCGTGACGATTGCGTAGCTGCAAAATATTGCCACACAGTTGATTCATCTGTGCCTCGCTGATTGAAACCAAGGTTTTGTCTTCGGCGAGCGTATTACACACGAGCTCACGTTGAGCAGGCTCGATGACCTCGTCACACACCACAGCAAACGCTTCACCCACCGCCATCATCACATTGGTGTGATACACAGGATTGCCGTCACTCATTGCCGTGTTAAAGCTAACAACTTGGCGCATACCCACTTTGGCTGCCCATTCGGTTAACAGAATGCTGTCACAGCGGTGAGAAAGTGCTGCATAGACACGCTGGTTGAGGTGATCAATCACCATCGCACCCGTACTTTCTAGAAACGCTTCGTCTTTGTCGTGACACTTTACTTTGTGCACATGGTTAACGGCGTAGCCCGCTTTATCAAGGGCCGCCATCAGGCGCTCAGGCTTAACCTCAAGTTGACGATTAGGACATGCCATCGGGTACAGATACAGTTCACCGCTTGGCAATGTACTAAACCAGTTGTTAGGAAATACAGCATCAGGCGTTGCTGGATCGGAGTCTGGATACTCCATCACGACGACATCAATACCATGGCGACGTAGCGTCATCACCATATTATTAAACTCTGCCATGGCGCGCGTTTTCACTTCCTCATCGGGCAACGCCAGCGCATGCTGGAAACCATTATCTTCACTGGTTTGTGCATTAAATTTAAAGTGCACAGGTGGCACCATGACCACCGCAGACGCTGCGTGTGGATGTGTAAGCGGATATTGGGTATCGCAGCTCGCTAAAAACGCCATAAGCAAACCTTCCAAAACAACATGATTAAAAGAGTATAGATGGCCTGTCGCGCACACGATCACTTGTCGGTGCACGCTGGCCCGAATGCTTGATAAATTTAATAACCGCAGGAAAATATCATTGAAACAACTCTTTTACAAACAGAGTTTTTTGATGCGACCTGATAACGCGAAATGCCGCAACGCTGTCGATGGTTGCTACCACAGGACAGGTCTTTTCTTGCTTAGCAGCAAGCCGGTTTTTGTCCGGATACCTCAACGCACAATTTGAAATTACACAAGCACCGCTCAAGCATAGGTAGGGCTAGCCACCGTTAGGATTAGCGAATCGGCACCCACTCCCGAGGCGGAGCTAAACCTAACTGAGCAAACTCCGATTTGCTGTAAATACCGGTTCCTTGGTGCCCGACAGAGATAGGGATTTGATCGGCTGGCATGCCGGCAAATACTTTATGGATGTAAACCGCAGCGTGAATGCCATGCTTTTCACCATCTAACACATACCCGCCGGCAGCCATACCCTCACCAACTGATACTTTCCAAAAAGCAAAAACAGGATGCTTCGCGTTTTGGTTCGTCCAAACAATCACTTGATTTGCATCGATATTCCTTCCCATCCTATCGCGCAATGTTTGGTAGCTACCCACAAAAAGCACATCATAGTCATCGTCTAGAACTGCTTTTTTCCAATCAGGAAACGTTGTAAACCTCTCGATCCTCGTGATCGTTTGATTTAACTTAGAAAAAAGGTTTGCCTGGCTTTGCAAATAACCGGTGTTGATTTTTGCAGTGGGACCATCATCGAAGAGAATTTTAATATTTTTAATCGGTTGATTAGAAAGCTGAATCACATCAGACAGCGAGCGRTAAAAATGAGGCCGCTCAAGAACACCGGTCACGCGGACAGGCCCATTCAGGCTCTCGAGCAACGGCAGGGGATCGCCGTTTACGCCAAGAAAAACAACATCAATGTTTTCATGCTGCAGCCTAGGGAGCATATGATTCAGCGCGATATCATCACAAAGCAGGACGACATCAGGCTTTACCTTTTTATAAAAGGCGAATGCTTCGTCAGCTTTGCGCTGATGTGCTGATACTGGCAGCTTTTTAGCATTCATCTCAAAACGCGATACATGGATACTTTTGTCGAGCACCTTGTTCAGACCCAGTGTATAACTCTCGGTCCACGAGAATGTTTTATGGTAGCTATCAATGATCAATAATTTGTGATCCTGAGCGACGGCTTTACTCAGTAATCCCAAAGTGAGAATCATGCCTAAAATCAATGCTCTCATTAAATGCCCTCTTATCTATCGTCTTAATACTGTAGCCAAATAACAATGACACCTCTTGGTAACATTAAAAAACTGACGGTAATTGAGTGTCATTACGCGTTCAATCGCCCATACATGACCTAGCGAGATCCCATTGCGCTTTTTATATGACTATTGAGCTAAGGGTCTATACTGAATAAGCAGGGATGGAGGGCATAAAATGACACCGGCTCAGCCAACGAATAACGAAGTACAAAGGCTTCATTTACTTCATGATTTAGGCATTTTAGATACCGGTCATGAAGACAGGTTTGAGCGCATTGTTCGCGTTGCTGCCTATATCTCAGACTGCCCCATTGTTGCGATCAGCTTAGTAGACGAGCACCGTCAGTGGTTCAAAGCTAAGCGTGGACTGGCGGTGAATCAGACAGGACGTTCAGAGTCCATTTGTGGGCACGCCATCCACCAGCTAGAGCCGCTTGTGATTAATGATACGTATCTTGATGAGCGCTTTGCCGACAACCCCTTAGTCACAGGGCCTCCCTTTATCCGCTTTTACGCTGGCTTCCCATTTAGTTTGGATAACGAGCATATTCTCGGCACGCTGTGCGTGATAGACAGACAGCCTCGTGAACTCGATGGTTCCTGTCAACGGGCATTGGCAGATCTTGCGCACATTGTTGAACACGAGCTAATCATGACTCAACAGAATGTGTTAGACCCCTTAACAGGCCTGTTAAACCGGCGCGGTTTTAAGCGAGAAATTAGCGAATACCTCAATGATGACCTAGTGATCGAAGATCGCTACACACTATTACACTTCGACGTTCGCCAACTCCATCAACTTAATCATGACTATGGTAAGCTCGCGGGCGATCAGATTCTCAAAACCTTTGCGCGTTGTTTGAATGATGTGTTTGATGATGTGGGCTGGATAGGACGTATAGAGGGGTGTGAGTTTGCTGCGTTATTGATACAACAAGATGCAGATACAGTGGATAATCAGCTAGACCAATTATATATCAGACTATCACAACAACTTTCTTCGTATCGCTACCCATTTAGCTACACAGCTGGGCTTGCGCACTTCAGTGCCGTTGATCATACAGTCACGTTGGAAACCATGTTACTCGATGCCAGCAATGAAGTAAGACATTACCCATTACCAATGGAAAGATAACTGCTAAGGAAGGAAATTGGAGCGACATACGAGGTTCGAACTCGTGACCTCAACCTTGGCAAGGTTGCGCTCTACCAGCTGAGCTAATGTCGCTTTGTGACAAGCGTTTATAACGCTATATGAAATTGGTTGCGGGAGCCGGATTTTATCGCGCAATGCAATTGCGACGACCGCAGGTCTTATTAATAACCTTGCCTACGTTAATGACTTCACATACCTAAAATTTGGTTGCGGGAGCYGGATTTGAACCRACGACCTTCGGGTTATGAGCCCGACGAGCTACCAGACTGCTCCATCCCGCGTCCGTAACATCAATCRTTGCTTGATGTGGGCAAAACTTGGAGCGACATACGAGGTTCGAACTCGTGACCTCAACCTTGGCAAGGTTGCGCTCTACCAGCTGAGCTAATGTCGCTTTGTAAAATTGGTTGCGGGAGCTTTATTTATCGCGGAATGCAATTCGCGGAATGCAATTCGCGCAATGCAATTGCAACGACCGTAGGTCGTGTCAAATCGCTTTCAACTAAATAAATCGTCTCTACAACCTAAAATTGGTTGCGGGAGCTGGATTTGAACCAACGACCTTCGGGTTATGAGCCCGACGAGCTACCAAACTGCTCCATCCCGCGTCCGATTTTTACTCCGCCTAGTGGAAACATGGAGGCGCGTCCCGGAGTCGAACCGAGGTCCACGGATTTGCAATCCGCTGCATAGCCACTCTGCCAACGCGCCTTTCTTTTTGTTTCCGCCGCTGCGGTACGGGGAGGCATTCTACGGATTAACGTGATCGAGTCAACACTTATTATTTAATAAAAGTTTCAACTGCCTGCTTTGTAAACGAAAAAGCCAAATTTCGCGCGATTTGATGTGGTTTTCAGCATTTTATCTCTATTGTTATCGACTCACTCCGCGTTTTCCTTTGTGCAACACTGGGGATGATTAGGTCTACGTGCACAAAGCTATCTTCCCATCTCCTCCTCCGTTAAAAACAAAACTATCCACTATTAACAATTTTGTGACAATTAAACTATCCAATAATGGTTTTATAAATTTATCAGCAAGTTGTGTTTTTGCTCTACAGTCAAAAGGTCGCATGGAGTTTAGCGACCCTTATTCACTCAAGGAGGAATTATGCATTATAAACGCACGGCTCTGGCCGTTGTCCTTGCAACAAGCTGCACCCTCGCGCAGGCTGAAGATAAAAAAGTCTGGATCTCGATCGGTGCAGATGCACAACAAACCGCTTTGGCTTCTGGTGCACAGCCTTTATTAGCACAGTCAGTCGCACACAATGGGCAAGCATGGATTGGCGAAGTCAGTGAATCTGAGTTAGCCGCCCTCTCCCACGAGATGCACGAAAACCATCACCGCTGCGGTGGTTATATCGTGCACTCATCCGCCCAAAGTGCCATGGCTGCGAGTAACATGCCTCTTTCGCGCGCTAGCTTTGTCGCGCCTGCAATCAGTCAGCAAGCGTTAGTGACACCTTGGATTAGCCAAATTGATAGTGCACTCATCGTTAATACCATTGACCGTCTCACCGATTTTCCCAACCGTTTCTACACCACTACATCAGGAGCGCAGGCTTCCGATTGGATAAAGCAACGTTGGCAATCGCTCAGTGCAGGGTTAGCCGGTGCGTCCGTCACTCAGATTTCACACAATGGGTATAATCAAGAATCGGTGATGTTAACCATCGAGGGCTCAGAATCGCCCGACGAATGGGTCGTCGTCGGCGGCCACCTAGACTCGACGATTGGCTCCCGCACCAATGAGCAAAGTATTGCGCCTGGCGCCGATGATGATGCCTCAGGGATTGCTGCTGTCACAGAAGTGATCCGCGTCTTGGCGCAAAACAACTTCCAGCCTAAGCGGAGTATCGCATTTGTTGCCTACGCAGCAGAAGAAGTTGGATTGCGTGGTTCGCAAGACGTTGCCAACCAATTTAAGCAAGCGGGCAAAGAGGTTCGTGGTGTCTTACAACTGGACATGACAAACTATCAAGGATCTGCTGAAGACATTGTCTTTATCACCGACTATACCGACAGTCAGCTCACTCAGTATCTCACGCAGTTGCTTGACGAATACTTGCCTACCTTAAATTACGGCTTCGATACTTGTGGCTATGCCTGTTCCGATCACGCCTCGTGGCACCAAGTCGGCTATCCAGCCGCCATGCCGTTTGAAGCCAAATTTAATGATTACAACCCTAACATCCATACGCCGCAAGACACCTTGGCAAACAGCGATAGCGAAGGGGCTCACGCCGCGAAGTTCACGAAACTCGGTTTGGCCTATACGGTGGAGCTCGCGAACGCCGACAGCTCGCCCAATCCGGGTAACGAGCTGAAACTCGGAGAGCCCATCAATGGACTCTCTGGCGCTCGTGGGAATGAAAAGTACTTCAA
Source organism: Salinivibrio sp. PR919 (assembly GCF_001995355.1). NCBI lineage: Bacteria > Pseudomonadati > Pseudomonadota > Gammaproteobacteria > Vibrionales > Vibrionaceae > Salinivibrio > Salinivibrio sp. PR919. The sequence continues at coordinate 38,450 of NZ_MUFL01000007.1, forward strand.
CTACCAGTTAGAACAATCCGGTGCGCTAGTGATCCGAACCTATGGCGGTTTTGGTGATGTAGACTTGTACGTCAAAGCCAACGGCGATGTCAGTAAGGAGAACTGGGATTGTCGCCCTTATCGCAGTGGCAATGATGAGGTTTGCCGGTTCGACAATGCAACGTCCGGCGACTATGCGGTCATGCTGCGAGGGTATAGTGCTTATGACAACGTTAGCCTGATTGTCGAGTAACGCCAGACCCACTGCCGATGAGCGGTAGTGGGTCTATTCTTTTCCTGACGACGACGTTATCCAGCGGAAAGTTAAATTAATCCGTGCGCCCACTGGTTTTTGTGTTTTGGGTAACGCATGTTGCCAATACGTTTGTGTTTGCCCAGCCATGACTAGTAACGCACCATGACTCAACAAAAACTCGCGTTTTTCTTTACTTTTGGTGTGACGGAATAAAAACCGTCGACTCGCGCCCAGACTCACCGATGCAATCGTCGGCTGCTCTCCTAATTCGGCTTCATCATCTTTGTGCCATCCCATGTAATCGCTGCCATCCCGATAGAGATTGAGCAATACGGTATTGAAACGGGCATGCGTGGCAGCCTCAACACGCGCCTTCAAATCCAATAGCTCAGGCGTCCAAGGGCGAGGAGATAATGTGAGTCCACTGTAGGTGTAAGCATGATCACCGTACCAAGCTAATAAACGCGGCTGCATCACGGTACGACCAAACATCGAAATGGGTAATTGTTGCCAAGGTGTGTGCTGATGCAATGCCGCCATGAGGTTATCGGCATCAGCCATAGGCAACCAATCTGGCTGCCAATGAACAGTCGCTTGTGGCATAGCAACGGCTTGCTGAGCGTCGAACTCGGCATGGTTAAAAAAGCTTTGCTGTTGCGGAGAACCCCTCATACTGACCGCTTGCTGGTTATCACTCGTAGCTGTCAGTATGCGGTTTGTTAGCGAATTGGATCAACCCGATGACCACTCATGCCGTTAATCCGGTACCAGCCCGCAATGCTAAACCGTTGTCGCTTCGCGGGTAGTACCTCATGAGGAAACTCTTCCGATAAGAAGGTCACAAGGCGACCGGCTTGGGGCCACAATGTTTTCAGATGGCTCCCATCGGCATGGTAAATGACGATTTCGCCCCCGTCCTCTTCACACCAGTCATGGTTCAAATAGAGCACTGTGGTGACTTTTCGGTTAGAGCGGCCTTTAAAGGCATCCACATGTTTGGCATAAAAATCACCGGGGTTATACTTGGCGAAATGCGCTTCATATTCAAAAAGGCCAAGAAAGAGATGACGATTAAACGCAAGCTGCAGTTCAGACATCTTATCGAGTAACGCATCAATGGCTGGGGCATGGCCGCGCTCTAACCAATGGATCTTGTCGGTGCGGATTTGGGTATTGGTATGTTGCTTCTGCTCGCGCCCAATACTGGCTTGCGTCCACTGCTCAGGCAAACACGCGTGTAAATCAGCCACTTCTTGTGCTGTTAAAAATTGATCGCACACGCTTAATCCGTGTGTCGCTAAATCATCAATGATGCTCAGTGTGTTCAAGCACTTACTCCCCGCTATTTGAAGGGCTACATTACTGCCTTCTTGGCGGGGAGCAACACGAGATCTTTATCGTGACGACAAGTATTTTTAATCGTTAACGGTTTGTACGTTGTCGCTACCCACCAAGCAGATCGGCAAGCTTCGCTTTCCAAATCGCGAGAGCCAATGCAGGGCTACGCAGCATTTTCGGGGTCGGGATCCAACCATGCTTTAAACGTGCAAACACATCAAAGCGGCTGGCTTGTCCGTCCATCGCTTCGGCAATCACGCGTCCTGCTATGTTCGTCAGCCCAACTCCATGGCCTGTGTATCCATGCGCGGTATAAATATCTTGGCCGAGGTGATCAATGTGTGGCATGTAACTGCGCGTCACGGCAAACAACCCGCCCCAGTGGTAGTCCATCTTCACATCACCTAACTGAGGAAAAACCCTTGTCATGCGTTGGTGTAGACGTTGAGCGGAGTCTTTATACTCACGATTAAACGGGTGGTTCACGCCACCAAATAAGAGACGTCCGTCTGCGGTGGGACGGTAGTAATCAAGACAGTTGTTGAGATCAGACATAGCCATGCGATTAGTAATGGGCATGCGATCGCCTAGTGGCTCTGTCACCGCAATAAAGGAGGCAACTGGGAGGACTTTCGCTTGCGCCTTGCGGTCTAAGCCATCGAGATAAGCATTGCATGCCAGCAATATGCGGGGAGCATTCACGTCACCTTGAGGCGTACGAACGCAATGAGTCTGCCCCTTCTTTATCGACTGCGCCGGGCTGTGCTCAAAGATTTGCACGCCTAAATCCTGCGCAGCTTTCGCTAACCCGAGTGTGTAATTGAGGGTGTGAATATGCGCACTATTCGGGTCGTATAATCCCCCTAAATAGCGCTCCGTATTCGCCACTTCTGCCACCTTAGCCTGATCCCACCATTGCGCCATCGGATACTGATAGTCACCTTGCTTTAAGGCGTGCCAACTTTGTAACTCGGTTTGTTGCGCCTTGTTTAACGCCAGTTCAATGTATCCCGGTTGGAAATCACAGGCTATTTGATGGCTATGAATCCTTTCACGCACGATATCAACCGCTTCAACGGAAAGATCCCAAAGTTGTTTACCCCATTGCGCGCCGTAGGTTTCATGCACCTCTCTAAGTCCGAGGCAATATCCCACTAAACATTGGCCGCCGTTACGTCCAGAGCCCCCCCACGCAATCGTCTTGGCATCCAATACAATCACTTGATAGCCGCGTTGACGTAATTCAATCGCGGCGTTTAATCCGGTTAATCCTGCGCCAATGATACAAACATCGGCGTGGTGACTACCGGTTAAAGGTGGAAAAGATAAGGATTGATTTTGCGTAGCAACATAGTAATTAGTGTCGGGGCGGTACGTTTTGACCATGTTCTCAATGGTTACTCATTTAGGTGATTCAATAAATAAGGCACAAGCTCAGGATACGAGTGTGAGGCTTGTACACAAAGCGCGCAGATAGTCGCATTGTCGTGCGCGACTCGCRAGCCAAAAATGACAGGATACTGCCCAATAATTTGGGGGCGCACGCAAGGGTTATGCTACCGTTAGCGGAACGTTTCACGAAACGCGATTTTGGTTAAAAAAAAGTCATTGACACAAAGGCTGGGTGCAATATGATGCGCCCCGACGTGTACTCGGCCAGCAAGCCATTGAAGGACCATGATAATGAACAAAATCACTCACGGAATTACCGCGACCGCACTCGCACTTTCAGCTGTATTTGCAACTGGGGTCAGCGCTGACGATAAAGTATTGAATCTCTACAACTGGGCGGAATATATGCCCATGGATGTGATCAATGCGTTTGAAGAAGAATACAAGGTGACGGTCAATTACTCGACCTTTGAGAGTAATGAAGCCATGTATGCCAAGTTGAAGCTACTGAATGGAAAAGGCTATGACCTCGCTTTCGCTTCAACCTATTTCATCGATCGCATGATCAAAGAAGACATGCTGGCCAAAATTGATAAATCAAAGATCAGCCACTTCGATGAGTTACGTCCCGGCCTACTGGGTCAACCGTTCGACAAAGCGAATGACTACTCCCTGCCCTATGTATTCGGCGTGACGGGTATCAGTTACAACAACCAATATGTCAACGGGGACAAAGTCACTAAGTGGGCCGACCTATGGCGTGATGACTTCAACGCACAAGTGATGCTTCTCAACGATGTGCGTGATGTCTTTGGCATGGCGTTAAAAGCGCAAGGACACAGTATTAACAGCAAAGACGAAGGCGAGATCAAGCAAGCGTACGAGTACCTTCGTCAATTGCGTGACAACGTTGTGGTCTATAACTCAGATGCGCCTCACGTTCCTTTTGTGACCGGTGAAGTGACTATTGGTCAGCAATGGAACGGCAACGCTTACATGGCGCAGCAAGAAATTGATGGCATCGAGTTTGTTTATCCGCAAGAAGGCGCGATTCTCTGGATGGATAACTACATTATCCCTAAAAATGCAGAGAACAAGACGCTGGCTCATCAATTCATCGATTTTATGTATCGTCCTGAGAACCAAGCCAAACTGGTCGAGGAATTTGGCTACCCGGCGCCCAATACCCGTGCGGCGGAGTACCTGGATGACGAGCTGAAAGAAAACACGACCATTTTCCCTACTGACGAAGCCGTCAACAGTGGCGAATTTACCGATGATGTGGGTGAAGCGGTGAAAATCTACCAAAAATACTGGCAGATGCTAAAAAGCTAATCATCGACTGATGGGTCTCATCTGTTTGGTATTCTCACCAAATGTCTAGGGAACCCCTTCAAGTCTCATTAATCAGGCCATATCACGGGTATGGCCTTTTTCGTGCGCGTATATTTGTCTATTCTTTGTGGTTAGGCCTAGAGCCAATCGCCGGTCTCAACTGCCAACTAACGAGCATTGTGTGTATTATTAGGCAACACGCTCGACGACCCTCACTCAGCAAGGATGTAATACATGATTGATTTTCGCTCCGATACCGTCACCAAACCCGACCAAGCCATGCGAGATGCGATGGCTAACGCTCACGTCGGCGATGATGTTTACGGTGATGACCCGAGTGTTAATGCATTAGAACGCTGGGCCGCAGAGCGCCATGGCTTTGATGCCGCCCTATTCACCACATCAGGTACGCAAGCGAACCTATTAGCGCTGATGTCGCACTGTGAGCGCGGTGACGAATACCTGTGTGGTCAGCAAGCGCACAACTACAAATATGAAGCCGGTGGTGCAGCGGTATTAGGCTCTATTCAGCCTCAACCCATTGAAAATGCCCCAGACGGTACGTTGCCATTTGAGAAGCTTGCCGCAGCCATTAAACCTAACGACTTTCATTTTGCACGCACCAAATTGCTCAGTTTAGAAAACACCATCGGCGGCCGCGTTCTACCCCTTTCCTACTTGGCCGAAGCTCGCATGTTTTGCAACAAGCATCAGCTAAGCCTTCACCTTGATGGCGCACGTGTTTACAACGCGGCGGTGGCACTGGATGTCGATATTACCGCGATAAGCTGCCATTTCGATTCTATGACTGTTTGCTTGTCAAAAGGATTAGGAGCACCGATCGGCTCCTTACTGTTGGGCTCGAAAGCCTTCATTGAAAAAGCTAGACGGCTACGAAAAATGCTGGGCGGTGGTATGCGTCAAGCCGGTATTCTCGCCGTTGCCGGACAAAAAGCACTCGAAGAAAATGTCGAACGTCTCGCTGAAGATCATGCTAACGCTCATTATTTAGCCAATGAAATCAATGAGATTGAAGGCTTTTCTACCCACAATTATGACGTTCAGACCAATATTGTGTATGTCGATATTGCCGACAACATCGATCGGGTTCGTCTCAATATGCGCCTGATGGATAACGGCTTTCGAGTGAGTTTAAATGGCACACCGGCCCGCTTTGTCACTCATAAAGACGTAAATCGTCAAGATATCGACGCATTGATAAACGCGATTAAAAAATCGCTCTAATCAGCCCTGCTTTTATGACGTATTCAAAAGGGCCTTTAATGGCCCTTCTTTGCTCATTTATTCGCCACCCAGTGCTAAACTGTGACCCTGTCGCAACTTTCTCCACCAGCATCACTAAAACAGTCACTTACACTCGCTACACTGAAAGCATCAATCGATAAAAGACCAAATAGGATCGATTATGGCGACTACCGTGGTGAACAGCGAACGTTTGTATCGCGAATCTAGCTTTAAACACAGTGACATCACCTCAACCAAGCACCTTGCGCCGTTGGATGAAATTGTTGGCCAAGACCGAGCACGACATGCCGTTGAGTTTGCCATGTCGATCAAGGAAAAGGGCTATAACATTTACGCCATTGGTCAGAACGGATTAGGCAAGCGCACCATGGTGATGCGCTATTTAAACCACCATTGGAAAAATGATACGTCTATCCATGATTGGTGCTACGTCGCTAATTTCCAAGAAGCCCGCGCGCCTGAATTCTTAAAGCTTCCCGCAGGGCGAGGAAATGAACTCAAAAAGCACGTTGAGCAGCTAATGGGAAAACTTGCCAATGCGCTGCCGCTCGCGTTCGACAACGAGATGTATTATCAGCGTGCTGAAACACTCAAAAATCAGCTCACCGAGCGCCAGCAAACCGTATTAAAAGCACTCAGTGATAGCGCAGAACAAAACAATGTTAGTTTGACGATCACCCCGCAGGGCGATTACCAGTTTGTTGCCCTTAACGGCGAAGAGCCTCACACTGAGGACACCTTCGATGCGCTCTCTCAAGAGGAGCAAATGGCATTCGGCAAGGTGATTGATAAACTCGAAACCGAACTGCGCAGCATTGTGCGTCAACTCGGCGAGTGGGAAGAAGACTATGCGGAAAAGCAACAAGCGCTGGATGAAGAAGTAGCGCGCGATGTGATTGCCGCCCAAATGAAGTCCGTCACCAAAGCGTTTGCAGATCTCCCTGACGTGCTGGCATTTCTGGAGGCGATGCAAGCGGATATGCTAGAGCATTTGGATATCTTTCTCGAAGACAGCGAGGATCAAGCGGCGCTCGCTTATGCCGCACTCGATAAAAAACTACCGCGCCGCTACCAAGTTAATGTCTTGGTGAGCCAAGACGACAACCAAGCCCCTGTCGTGGTAGAAGACAGCCCCAGTTATCACAACCTCTTTGGTTATGTTGAAAATGCCACTTTTAAGGGCACAGTGTTCACCGACTTCTCGCTGATCCGTGCGGGCAGTTTTCACCGCGCTAATGGCGGCGTGCTGCTGATGGATGCCATCAAGGTACTCGAGAAACCCTACGTCTGGGACGGCATCAAGCGCGCCCTAAGCACAAGACAGCTCAGCGTGAGCGCCCTTGAACGCGAAGTCACCCTTAGTGGCACTGTATCGCTCGACCCTGCCCCCATTCCACTTGATGTGAAAATCATCTTATTTGGTGATTACCAAACTTATCAATTGCTACAACGCTATGATGCCGAGTTCAGCGAGCTATTTCGGGTGACCGCGGACTTCGAAGACGACATGCCACGTAACGACAGCACAGAACAACAGTACGCGAAGTTTATCTCCAGCATTATCCACGACGGCGGKTTGCTACACTGCAGTCGCGGTGCGATTGCGCGTATTATTGAGCACAGTGCCCGACAGGCCGAAGATCAAAATCGCTTGTCGCTGCACTCCGCTGATATTGCTAACCTTTTGCGCGAATCCAACTACTGGGCCACGCAAGCCAACGCTAATAGTATTCGTGCTCTGCATGTTGAAAAAGCCTTGGCAAGCCGCAATATGCGGGTGAGCCGCGTGCGCGATAGCATGATGCAGAACTTTGAAAACGGCGTCACCTTAATCAATACCACCGGCTCTGCACTAGGCCAAGTCAACGGCTTATCGGTATTGAGTACATCTGATTTTAGCTTCGGACTCCCCAACCGGATTACTGCCACTACCGCGTATGGTGAAGGCGAAGTGCTCGATATTGAGCGCAGCGTTAAACTCGGTGGACGGATTCACTCTAAAGGGGTGATGATCTTGTCCGCGTACCTCGCCACCCTACTCGGCAAAACAGAACAAATCCCGCTCAAAACGCATATCACTTTTGAGCAATCTTACGGAGGCGTCGATGGAGACAGTGCGTCAATGGCAGAGTTTTGTGCGATTCTCTCGGCGATTACGGGCGTGCCCTTGCGTCAAGATCTGGCGATTACAGGATCCATGAACCAATTTGGCGAGGCGCAGCCGATTGGCGGCGTGAACGAAAAAATCGAGGGCTTCTTTGATGTATGCACCATTAAAGGTCCCACCGAGCAGCAAGGGGTGATCATTCCCGCCGCCAATATCCAAAACCTGATGCTGCGCAAGGATGTGGTCCATGCGGTTGAGAAAGGTGAGTTTCACATCTATGCGGTCTCCCATGTGGCCGAAGCGCTTTCGCTGCTTACCGGACAAAACGCAGGGTTTGGCCCAGATGCAATCACCACAGACAACCTCCTTGCAACCGCCAAAGCCAACTTAAATGATCAGCGGCGTAAAGCACAAAAAGAGTCATCATCGCATCACGCACGCTAATCTATCACTCGCTGGCAGTGGTTTGACTGCCAGCGAGTGAAATATTTTCTTACAAAGTTAGCGGCTAGTTTTTGCTTTTTCCCCTCACATATCTACTTTTTAACCACCATTTATTTCATCGTCTTACTTTCAAGACAAGCTGCTCACTAAAAATTGCTTGATCCTAAGCAAAAAACCACGTCAAATTTAAGCGTAACATCCAATGCAAACCATTCTTATTTGGATCTCGCGCTATGAAACTGTCGACTCTCGGTCGCGGCCAGGCCGCACGCATTACCAGTGTCCATCATGTGCCAGCTGTTATCCGCCATCGTCTTGCCGTTATGGGATTGATCCCGGGCACCGCCGTTGAGCTGGTCCGGCGTGCACCTCTGGGCGACCCATTGCAAATACGCCTCGACAACGAACAACTCATCGTCCGTCGTGAAATCGCCAAGCTGATCGATGTGGAGGCCATGTAATGAGTAAAACACGCATTCTTCTCGCCGGTAACCCCAACTGCGGAAAAACCACCTTGTTTAACGCATTAACCGGTTCTCGCCAAAAGGTTGGTAACTGGGCGGGCGTGACTGTGGATAAAAAAGTCGGTCAGCTTTCGCTCGATAATGCTGAGACCGAGATCACCGACTTGCCCGGCTTATACGCGCTAAACGCTGGCTTTGACGCGAGTTTAGATGAGCAAATCGCGACCTTTTCGATTGATAGCCGCGCCAGTGACGTCATCATTAACGTACTGGATGCTAACAGCCTAGAGCGTGGACTGTACTTGACGCTGCAGCTCCGTGAGCGTGGTGTGCCTATGGTGGTGCTGATCAACAAAATGGATCTGCTCGATAGGAACGGACAACAGCTTGATATTGCTAAACTGCAAGCGTGGTTAGGCTGTCCTGTCCTTACCGTCACCGCCTGCCAAGCAGACAGCGTCGCGACATTTCGCCACCAACTGTCCCATATTGTGAGCGACATCCCTCAGTGCGACGCCATGCAACTGAACTACGGTGAGCACATCGAAGCTTGGATACAAGCCCACCTTGGCGCCAGCTTTATTCGTACCGCGACCGGACAAGTGAACCAACGCGCGCACCTGTTAGAATGTCTCGAACGTGGTCGCCTGCCTGATGGCAGTGACGAGGCGCAACAACATATCTTTGCGCAAGCCTGCCAATCGCTCGCCGAGCATGATACTGATATTCTGATTGCCGATGCACGCTACAGCTATATCCGCGATTTGGTGCATGACGCCCGTCGTGAGCATCGCCACTTAAGTCGCAATAATACTGAAAAGCTTGATAAGGTTATTCTTAACCCCTTCTTATCGCTGCCTATTTTGCTCGCCGTGCTATACGCCATGTTTGTGTTTGCGATTAACATCGGCGGCGCATTTATCGACTTTTTTGATATTGCCGCGGGCGCGATTCTCGTCGATGGCACCCATCAGCTACTGGATGGGGTGCTTCCGACCGCCATCGTCACCGTTATCGCAGATGGTCTCGGCGGCGGGATCCAAACTGTCGCGACCTTTATTCCCGTCATTGCGGGCTTATACCTGTTCCTCACTGTTCTCGAAAGCACTGGGTATATGGCACGCGCCGCATTCTTACTCGATGGTTTAATGCAAAAGATCGGCTTGCCGGGCAAAGCCTTCGTCCCTTTAATTTTGGGCTTTGGCTGCACGGTACCAGCGGTGATGGCAACCCGTACCCTAGAACAAATCAATGAGCGCAAAACCGCGGCTACCATGGCTACCTTTATGTCCTGTGGTGCACGGCTGCCGGTGTACGCCTTGTTTGCTGCCGCTTTCTTCCCACAACAAGGGCAAAACCTGGTTTTTGGCCTTTATTTACTAGGCATTGTGGTGGCGATCATCACCGGCCTGATTTTGCGTCACACGCTTTATCCCGGGCACAGTGAAAGCCTGCTCATGGCGCTACCAGACTATGAATTGCCACGATTACGCCATGTAATGAGCAATACTTGGCAGAAGCTGCGCCGTTTTGTTTTGGGTGCCGGTAAAACCRTTGTACTGGTGGTAACCATTTTAACCTTCTTCAACTCGCTCGGCACAGATGGTACATTCGGACACGAAGACAGCGACACGTCCGTGCTGTCTAAAGCCGCGCAAGTCGTGACACCTGCCCTCGCCCCGATAGGTATCGAAGAAGATAACTGGCCGGCCACCGTAGGTCTTGTCACCGGTTTGTTTGCCAAAGAAGCCGTCGTGGGTACGCTCAATAATCTTTATGCGCCTTCAGATATCGAGGAAACCCCCACCACGATCGGTGAGGCCTTGCTAGAAGCGGTACAAAGCATTCCTGCCAACTTGTTTGATATTGATTTCAGTGATCCATTGGCGGTAAGCGTAGGCGATATCGATAATCCCGAACTTGCCGCAGAGGAGCAAGAAGTCAGTCTCGCCACATTCGACAACCTGCATCATCACTTTAGTTCCACCGCTAGCGTGTTGGCCTACTTGATGTTTATTTTGCTCTATACCCCCTGTGTAGCAGCGATGGGCGCTTATACTCGCGAGTTTGGTCGCCGTTTCGCTATGTTCATTGCCAGTTGGTCAATGTTACTGGCCGTCAGCGGTGCGACCCTGTGTTTCCAACTCAGTCAGATCAGTGTTTCACCGGTTTCAGCTTCACTCTACATTGGCGGTATTTCGGCGCTACTCATCGCGGTCGTTGCCGCAATGCGCTACATCGGTAAGCATCCTCATTGGTTTAAGGAGACCTATTATGATCCTGCAAAAGCTCAAAGCCAGTGTCACTCAGGCGGGTGTCATTAGTGCCGAGGCGCTTGCCAAAGAGTATGGTCTGACCCCGGACGGCGTGGACGCCATGATGGAAACGTGGATAAAACGGGGGACCATCGTTCGTCAGTGCCCCTGTCAGGATCCTGCCGATATTCATTATCGCTTGGCACATCACAATGAGATCCATTGCCTCAGCATGGTCTAACCCCTTCCCTTTCAAGCAGCGTTTCGACGCTGCTTTTTTTACTTCTGCATCCCGCATAACACCCATTATCTATCCACTATACTCAAAGCCTATGGCATAACAGCCATCGCAACAGGCAACATAACTGATCATGGCGAATGTCGTATCCCTAAGACCATGGTGACAGATAAGCAAGGAAGACAGGTATGACACGTTATGAGACGCAAGCCTCAGAGGCGCAATATCAACCTGGAYCGAATGAGCAAGTCTTGCGTAACTTACTCGGTATCACGCAATTGCACGACATAGAAGATATTGAGGCAGTGCTTTTGTCTAAACTCTACGAAAGGGTTTTTACCGGTGGACACTTTCCTCGCGCACTGCGCTTTAACACTATGGCCAGTTGGCACCGGCAATGGCTCGGGAATGTCTATTTGTGGGCTGGGCAGGTGCGAAATGTCGAACTGAGTAAGGCGGGATTTCGCTTCACCTCACCGAAACAAATTGGTCCTTGTCTCGCTCAGTTTGAACGAGATTACTTAACGGATTATCCCAATTTACCAACGATGACACGCACAGAGCTCATTCACTTTTTAGCGCAAAGCCATGTTGAATTCATTCTTATCCATCCATTCCGAGAGGGAAATGGACGCATTTCTCGCTTATTGATTGATGTGATGTGTCAAAAGGCAGGAATAGGGTTGCTGGATTATCAGCTATGGGAGGAAAACAAAGATTTTTATATCGCCGCTATTCAGGCGGGCGTCGGGCATGATTACCAGCATATGGAACGCTTAGTAAAAGATGTATTGCCACCCAGTTCCCTAATGGGTTAACAAGGTCATCGCCAATTGCCGGTAATATTGGCTTCTCGCCGTCCTTACTGCAGTGAGTGGCTAATCAGCCAATGCGAGCGCTTGGTATTTTTGCCGATTTTCTTTTAATTTCGCTTCTACTTCTTCCGTGGTTGCTTGCGTTTCGATTGCCGTCGAGCTTGCCACCGCGCGATCAATCATTTTTTGTGTGACTTGTTTTGCTTTTTTTTGCATCTCTGGCCTGTGCATACTGCCCTCATTCGTTATGGTTAAATTTTAGGCAAAAAAGCATCTAAATTCAATGGTGATATGTTTATCACTTAGACAATATTGTGACTGGGATACGGCTTTTAATACAGTGCGCAAACTCGCTGTCTGTTAAACGCAAAAACGGCGACCAATCTGGTCGCCGTTTTCTTTTTTAATGGTGCCCCGGGCCGGACTTGAACCGGCACAGCGCGAACGCCGAGGGATTTTAAATCCCTTGTGTCTACCAATTCCACCACCGGGGCACACAATTCTTTCAGCCGCTTACGCCACTGTTTTAATTTGGAGCGACATACGAGGTTCGAACTCGTGACCTCAACCTTGGCAAGGTTGCGCTCTACCAGCTGAGCTAATGTCGCTTTGGTTGCGGTAGCCGGATTTATCGCGCAATGCAATTGCGACTACCGTAGGTCGTGTTGAATAAACTTCAACCGGACAAACTATTTTTACAACCTAAAATTGGTTGCGGGAGCCGGATTTGAACCGACGACCTTCGGGTTATGAGCCCGACGAGCTACCAAACTGCTCCATCCCGCGTCCGTATTGTTTTAGCCAAGTGCATGGAGGCGCGTCCCGGAGTCGAACCGAGGTCCACGGATTTGCAATCCGCTGCATAGCCACTCTGCCAACGCGCCTTTACGTTTCACCTCTCGGCTAAGTGGTTTGAATTCTACATAACTTTTTTCGCCTGTCACGTATAAATCGCACTTTTATGGTTTAACCGTCGATTATTTATCCAAGCGTCACATTTTTCGCACAATCTGAGTATATTCGCGCCACCCGCCTCACTTAGCTAGACCCTAAACATAAAAAAGCCGACCTATTCGGCCGGCTGTCTGCGCGCAAAATGGGTATTAAACAGCGGCAAGTAAACGATCGCGCTCTTCTTTTTCAATCAGCTTCCAGTGACAACCTTGTTGCGCACCAGCAAATTTCCACAACAGGGAGACATCCACATCTTTGCCATGAGTCATCTGCACACGGCGAAACAGCTCCTCGGGAGTAAGCTGATTAAATGTACGCACATCTTCAACGCCAGATTTCTTCAGCATACGCTCAATGGTCAGTCGTAGATTAGGCAGATCGCGTAATCGACGGCTCTCTAGGCTCTCTTTGCGTTTTTTATCTGCCACCGCAATATCGATCGATGTTTTGACAAGCTGACCTAATTCGGGATCGTCTTGAATGTATAAGCTGGTTATTTCGTAATAATTAACAACCGCGGTTGAGCTTTTCTTGACATGGACAAATTTACGACACGTTTTGTCGAGTAGTCTTTCTGATAATGCGCCACCGCCTCGCAAATACAGTCGCTTATCCGTCAGCAACATAAACATCGCGCCGTCGTAGAAAAACCCTGTTCCGCCAAACATTGAGCGTTGTTCCATTTCACCGAAGTTGCTCAAGTACTTAACAATATGGGCTTTAAATACCACACTCATCGGTAACTCCTATTTCTCTCCTGAGCGAAAAAAGTGATGACCAAAAAAGCGGCCACCAAGCCTAATAATTCGACACGCGAAATAGTGCATGATGTTGATATGAAATTCTATGCATTAGATCACTGTACAGAAATTTAACCCTTAAAAAGACATATGGTTAATGAGGGCACTTAAAAAAGCATTCGTATTTCGTTTTAAACTGAAAGGAAGAGTGATGAAGACTTAACCAACTTAGCCAAGTGCGCTAGATTTAAGGAAGAGACATTTTATACTCGAGGATACGATGTTACCTAAGCCAGTTTTAATTAGAACCAGTCACTTACTCCCCGGAGGCTTACACACTTACATTGTGCCAGAAGCCCTTTACCTGAGCGTGTTGGCGCAGGCTGGGACTCCGCCTGAGCTTCTGATTGCTATGCAAGAAGAAGGGAGCGAACTTGAGATACCTAGTGCGATTTCTCCTATCGTTACCCTTTGCCACATCGCGGACTTTGATCGCCACGATACCCACCATATGGCGCTAACGCTGCAAGGGGTCGAATGTGTAAAAGTCGAATCTATGACACTGGGTGACAATGACGTAAAGTTAGGCACATATTCGCCATTACCCCAATGGCGACAACAAAATACCCCGCAAGAGTATGAATATTTAAGYAACAAACTAGCGCAATACTATCGCTCAAACCCCACGTTACATCACCACTTTAATCTTGCACAATATGACGAACTTGGGTGGGTGTGTTTGCGTTGGCTGGAGCTGCTGCCTATTGAAGTCAAACAAAAACAGCTATTGCTGTCACAACCTAGCCCAAATCAGGTCGCAGAGTTTATCGATAAATTGCTACGTTACCCGCTCGAAAACGACGAGTGACGCTAACGCCTACTCCAAGTTGTTCAAAGTATCAACAAAGGAACGAAAAAAGCGAGTAATCCACAAGTTCGCGGTTCTCTTTCCTGTGCGTCCGCATTACCATACAAGACGGTAAAAAATAGAATCAGGACTTATGGACCATCTGTCATTCTTTTGGGTCTCCCCCGATCGCGATAAATACTTACGCGGCATAGAATCTGAGTTTTACAAACGCGCCATTGAAACCATCCGTGTCAATCGCCTTGCCCTCCCTCCTTTACCGGATGTCGTTCTGTCAATCCAGCGCGCCAGCAAACAGCCTCATACCACGATGCGCGATATTGCCAACTTATTGATCGATGATCCTAGCCTCTGTGGTGCGGTACTCAAGGCAGCAAACTCCGCTTTATTTGCACCACGGGCCACCGGCAAATGCAACGACATCCAAACTGCAGTCTCCCGATTAGGGGTCGATCGTGTGTTAGGGATAGTGACCGCCGCAGCGATTTATCAATTAAAAAGCCAAGCCAAATTTGGCCCACAGTGCAATCACATTTTGAAGCGAAGCGCGCAAAAATCCCGTGAGTTTGCTGCCGCTATGGCGTTGGTGACCCAGAAAATTCATAACTATTGCGATGAGCCCTTGTCGGTTGAGCCAGAAAAAGCCTTAATCATTGGTCTACTCGCAGATATTGGTTTGTACAGCATCATCGGCGAATTTCAGCGCTTTCTCGATGAAGGCCACTACCTTAAGTTTGATATCGCCGAACAAGTCYTCTTTAACTTATCGGGCGATTGCAGTCGACTCATCCTTCAAAACTGGCACTTTGAGCGTGATTACATTGAAGTGGCGATTAATACCAAGCTATACACACACGCTCGCCCAGACATTACCTATTTAGATATTGCACGCATGGCGAATCACTTACTCATGTTCCGTAACCATGATGACGCCATTGATGATCATGACGTTGAACTCACCGCGCCCGGGGCTGAAGCTCTTTATGAACTCTCTAACTTGAACGAGTTGGACTTTACCCGTGAGCTTGACGCTGTCATCGAAGCGAGCAGTATCTAACGCCAATGCGCCTGTCACGCTGTGGTGTGATTCCATATCACAGCTGTCTGATTTTATTGACCAGACTATTAACCGATTGATAACCTCGATGAACTCTTTCTTTATTGTGAGCAAAATCGATGTTCTCAGGGATGTTACTGATCTTTTTACCCCTTATCGTGGGCTACCTCATACCTCTTAAGCGGCCTCAGCATGTTCATTGGGTTAATACGCTAACCGTCCGACTGGTGATCGTGATTTTATTGCTGATGGGCCTGAGCTTAGCTTCTCTCGACAACCTAGGGAGTAACATTTCCACTATTGGTGTCTACGCAGCAACCTTCTTTGTCTGTATTGGGGGGGCCAACCTCCTCGCGTTACCCGTTTTAGATAAAATCTGGCCGACGGACACGCAGGGCCATCAACACAAACTAAAGCTAAGCACCATGATGTCTGAATCCGGCAAACTGATAGCCGCCGTCTTTGTGGGGCTCGCCGCTGGCCTGATCGTAGAAATGAACTTATCTTGGGTCGATACCGCCAGCGAAATCATTCTGCTACTTCTGCTGTTCTTGATTGGTATTCAGTTACGCAATAGTGGCATGACACTTAAACAAATTGTACTGAATAAAAAAGGTGTGGTGATCGCCGCGCTCATCGTCATCACCTCACTGCCGGGTGGTTTATTGGCCGCATGGTTACTCGATTTGCCTTATCATCACGGCCTTGCGATGGCATCCGGGTTCGGCTGGTATTCCTTGGCAGGGATCTTAATGGGAGATGGGCTGGGCCCCGTCTATGGTGGCGCCTCGTTTATTGTCGAACTTGCCCGCGAGCTGGTGGCCATTATGTTGATTCCCATGATTATTAGCCGTTATCCACTCACGGCGATTGGCTATGGTGGCGCAACCGCGATGGACTTTACCTTACCCATTATTCAAAGCACCGGCGGGATTCGCTGTGTGCCGATCGCGATCGTCAGCGGCTTTATTTTAAGTCTGCTGGTTCCGGTACTAATGCTATTCTTTCTCTCGCTCGGCGCATAACGCTCCCTCACCTTTTCTCATCGTGGCAAATACACATAAAAAAAGGAGAGCCAATGGCTCTCCTTTCGCTTGGACGATGTCACTGGTTAGTGACTGCGCATCCAATCATCCATTTCCGTACGCAGGTTGTCTGATTTCGTACCGAAGATAGCTTGTACGCCACCAGATACAACTACAACACCCGCTGCACCAAGTTGCTTAAGCTTGTCTTGGTTAACAATTTCAGTGTCTGCCACAGAAACACGTAGGCGTGTAATACATGCGTCAAGACCTGTGATGTTGTCTTTACCACCGAAGGCTGCAACCAAGTCACCCGCTAGCTCAGAGCCAGTCGCTGTTGAGGTTTCAGTGGTTTCGTCTTCACGACCTGGGGTTTTCAGGTCAAGAGCACGGATCACCACGCGGAATACGATGTAGTAAAGAACACCATAACCCAGGCCAAGCAGTACCAGTGTGGTCACGTTCTCAGCACGTGGCATTTGTACGATAAAGTCGATGAAACCGTTAGAGAAAGTATGGCCGTGTACCACGCCTAGTGCGTTGGTCAACACATAAGCCAAGCCCGCCATCACCGCGTGAATACCGTACAGTACAGGTGCGATGAACAAGAACGAGAATTCGATAGGTTCAGTAATACCAGTAAGGAATGAAGTCAGTGCTGCTGACGCCATGATACCCATGATTTTGGCACGGTTTTCTGGTTTTGCAGAATGTGCAATCGCAAACGCAGCGGCTGGTAGGCCGAACATTTTGAACAAGTAACCACCAGCTAACTGACCGAAGCCGTTACCTGCTTCACGAGTCGCGTCGTTAGCGGTCAAGAAGCAAGTCATGATGCCATTCACTTGCTCGCCTGCATTGTTCACACAGCTACCTGCTTCGTAGAAGAAAGGTACGTTCCAGATGTGATGCAGGCCGAATGGGATCAAGGCACGCTCGACAATACCGTAGATACCAAATGCGGTCACAGGGTTTTGCTCTGCAGCCCAGTGAGAGAAGGTAGCGATCGCACCACCGATTGGTGGCCAGATAACAGAAAGGATGACACCCAGCGCGATAGAGAGGAAACCGGTGATAATTGGCACCGAACGTTTGCCCGCAAAGAAACCAAGGTAGTCAGGCAGCTGAATGGTGTAGAAGCGGTTAAACGTCCACGCAGCCACAGCACCGGCAAGAATACCGCCAAGTACACCCGTCTTGWTTTCTTCAGCGCCCATCACAGGAGCCATCACGTTAAGTGTTGCCACCATGATGCCGTAACCGACGATCGCAGACAGACCGGAAACACCGTCGTTGTTAGTAAAGCCCAGCGCGACACCCACGGCGAACAGCAGTGCCATTTGGCCGAACACAGACCCACCAGCTTGTTCCATCAGATGAGAAACAATATCTGGCATCCAGCTAAAGTTGGCCGCACCAACACCTAGCAATATACCTGCTACCGGTAGCACGGATACTGGTAGCATCAGCGCCTTACCGACTTTTTGCAGGTTAGCGAAGAGGTTTTTTGACATAGTCTTGCTCCTGACAAGGAAGTTAACAATGCATGCTCTCGTGGCTAACCATTCGGCTCCCCCGCTACAGGTGGCCCGAAAACGTCGGACGCCTGAGAGTCATTGCGATTTGTGATTATTGAACTCACCCAAACTATAAGGTGCGAATCATCACCCTGCCTACGTACGATGATTTTACTGATTAAARAGTAAATATAGATCACAATTAAACTTGCTGACAAAATCAGCAATAATATTCATAAACAACTGATTTAAAAATATTTTTTATTTCAAAAAGCAAGAATTGAAAAAGTACAACAAGTGCGATGAGAAAAAAGTGGAAAGTTATTTTACGTAACGAATTAATACACTAAGTAATAGCGATGCAAGAAAACCTATTAATTATTTAAATTCAATGGCTTATGTTATTTTTGATTCAAATCAAAAATCGATAACGACATTGTCAGCATGGTCACTTTGACGTCAATATGACGCAATTTTGACCGAAAAATAACAGCCGTATCTGCATGTCATCAGGCGAGCTACATGCATCATAAGGCGTGAAATGATTTTATTTTACCCGCCCGATATACAATGAAATGGCAAAAGAAGAAAAAGCCCGGCATTGTCGCCGGGCTATTTGAATTAATTAGTTTTCGCGCCGCTGAAAAGCGCAAAAAAGTTTTGGCTTGTGACCTCACAAACCGTCTCAACCGTTTCTCCTTTGAGCAACGCGATATACTCGGCAACTTCCCGCACATAAGCAGGCTGGTTTTGCTTACCGCGATAAGGCACCGGCGCCAAATAAGGCGAGTCAGTTTCTACCAACAAGCGCTCTAGCGGTAAACGACGTACCACCTCTTTAAGCTCGGTCGCCTTATTGAAGGTCACGATACCTGAGATAGAAATATAAAAGCCTAGCTCAATAGCCGCCTCGGCCATCTCGTAACTCTCTGTAAAACAGTGTAGCACGCCACCCACTCGTTCAGCCCCTTCCTCACGTAAAATCGTCAGTGTATCTTCACGTGCCGCGCGGGTATGAATAATCAGTGGTTTATTTAGCTCTACCGCTAAACGCACGTGCTGGCGGAAAATCTCTTGTTGCTGTTCGGCCAACTCTGGCTGGTAATGGTAATCCAACCCTGTCTCGCCAATAGCCACCACACGATCATCAGCGGCAAGGGCCTTTAAACGGTCATAATCGAACCCGTTTTCAATATCGAGTGGGTGAACACCACATGAGGCAAAGACTTCGGGGTAAGGACGAATCATCTCCAACATCTCGGGGAAGCTATCCAGCGTCACCCCCACCGAGAGAAAGTAATCGACACCTCTTGCCTTCGCTTTATCTAATACATCGGCGACATTCTGGTGTAGTGCGTCATAATCCAGTTTGTCGAGATGGCAATGAGAGTCTATTAACACGTTATTCTCCAATCGTTAATAACCACTGGCTAATCACAAGCTCAGTGTTTAGTCCTGAATGCTTGGTCAGTTGCCGTTGCATATGATGCAGCGCACGCAGCTGACTGTGTAATTGATGGGTTTGTAGCGCCTCAGCCACTTTTACTACCACGGGTTGGTGATGGTGATGAATGAGCGCGTTGGTCGCCCCTTGACGCCACTTCATCACATCAAGCAAAAAGTAGCTGGCCCAGTCCAATGAAGCGGGATAGTGTGAAACCAACTGCTCAAGCGTGTCAAATAGGCCCGAGCGCGTGACCAAGTAGTCCGCTAACTGAGTCACAACCGCATGGTGATGATCCAATCCCCCTGAGGCTACAAATTCTTTTGCCGCCAATGGTGCGCCACGATATAGCGCAACCGCATGATAAGGCACATCTCGCTGCAATGCTTGCTCGACCCATTGCTTGGCAACCTGTATCTCCGGCTGGGGCGCTTTCCATACGCTGCAACGGCTGATGATGGTCGCCAGTAAGGTGTCTAGCGAGTCACTGAGCAAGACAAAATGACAAGCTGAAGGTGGCTCCTCAAGGGTTTTGAGCAGTGCATTCGCGGCAGCTTCACCGAGCATCTCAGCCGGTTCGATAATAATGAATCGTGCACCACCCAGTTGAGATGTTTCAGTGGCTTTGCGTTGGCTTTGGCGCACCGCGTCAATACTGATTTGTTTGCCGGGTTTTTCTGGCTTTAGCCAATGTACATCCGGGTGATTACCAGCTGCATACAGCTGACAACTATGGCAGTGCCCACAAGGCTGCTCTGTCTGTGTTTGGCATAAGCGTGTTTTTGCCAACAAGCTCACCAACTCGCCACGGCCACTGCCGGTTGGCGCCGCGAGTAAAAGAGCATGCGGCAAGCGTTGTTGCGTCAGTAAGTGTTGCCAGTGAGACCACATCGGTGCAAACCAGGGCAACACCTCAGGTGCTGGGATAGATAGCGTTACTGCGTCACTCATGGCGTGTTTTGTGTCGTTAGCCATTGGGTTAAAGCCTGTTCAATGCTGCGAGAAACCGTGTCGAGCGACTGTCCCGCATCGATAGTCACCACGCTCGGATCCGCCTTAGCAAGTGCTAAATAACGTGCTCGTGTCCGTTCAAAAAAGTCGAGCTGCATGGTTTCAATTCGATCCAATTCGCCACGACCGCGAGCACGCGCTAGCCCCTGACTAGGCTCAATATCCATATACAAGGTCAGCGAGGGCGAAAAGTCGCCCAATACCGTGGCTTTAAGGCTTTGCATCAGTGCTGCATCCATACCGCGGCCACCACCTTGATAGGCTTGCGAGGACATATCATGACGATCGCCGATCACCCATTGGCCATTCGCCAAAGCCGGCTTTATGACGTTCTCTACCAGCTGTACGCGCGCCGCATACAAAAGTAACAACTCGGCTTTGTCGGTAAGAGGCTCATCTGGATGACCTTGCTTAACCAAGGTACGCATTTGCTCTGCCAGCGGGGTGCCACCAGGCTCACGAGTGGTGATCACGTCATCGATGCCGTGCTGGTGTAGCACCTGCTTCACCTTTGCAATAGCCGTGCTTTTACCCGCTCCTTCGAGGCCTTCTACAACAATAAAATGGTTTTTCATTGGCTCTTTWACACTTTTAGGTAATCACGCACCGCTCGATTATGCTCGGCCAGCGTGGTAGAAAATTGATGGCCGCCTTTCCCTGTCGCGACAAAATAATAGTATTGAGTGGTGGCAGGCTGTGCCGCCGCCATCAGTGATGCCACACCCGGCATGGAGATCGGCGTTGGCGGTAGCCCTTTTATCACATAGGTATTGTAAGGCGTTGGGGTGCGTAAATCTCGTTTACGAATATTGCCATCATAGTTGTCACCCATGCCATAAATCACCGTCGGGTCGGTTTGTAAACGCATTCCCCGACGCAGCCGATTGACAAAGACGGAAGCCACCTTGGTGCGCTCGGCATCGATCGCGGTTTCTTTCTCGATAATGGAGGCCAAAATTAACAGCTCATACGGCGAGTCGATCGGCAGGTCATCAGCCCGATTTTGCCATGCCTTATTGAGCGACGCTTGCATCGCTCGGTATGCGCGACGCAACAAAGACAAATCCGTATCCCCCACATCGTAGACATAGGTTTCGGGGAGTAACAAGCCCTCAAGCTTGGTGTACTCAGCGCCTAACTGTTTGGCGATGTCAGCTTCATCAAGCCCCGTCAATGTTTGTTCGAGATGCGGTGCGGATGCCATTTGTGACTGCCACTGCGCGAAGGTGCTTCCCTCGATAAAGGTGATGGCATCTTGATATTGCTGTCCCTCACGCAAGGTGGCGAATGCCTCACTTAAGCTTTGTCCCGGATGAATTTGAAAGGTACCCGCTTGAATCCGTGTCAACTCAGGATACACCCGAGGCGCCACCTTGGCCCACACTGTCGCAGTCAGCCAGCCTTTATCTTCAAACTGATTGATAACTTTATGATAATGCGCCCCTTTCTCAATTGTCACCAGTTGTGGTGACTCAAGATTTAACGGTGAGGCCACATAGGCTTTTGTCTGCCAAAGCGTCCAGCCTGCCAGCGCGACAAGCAGACACATGAGTAGGCTGATCAGCCCGAATATTCGCTTTTTTAGCACGCGTTTAACCTCTGCTGTAATGCGCTTGCCAGCGTATGATCAGAATACGATATGTGGTCAATATGATTCACAGGGACCACTTTCATTAGGGTATTGGTGATAAAGACTTCCTCAGCTTGATAAAGCGCATCCGGTCCTTGTTGCACCATGTGACAGTGATAGTCAGGGATGTCCTCAAGCAACGCAATAACGCGCTGACGCATCAGCCCATCYACGCCGGCATAGTGCAGAGCGGGCGTATACACATCGACGCCTTGACGCCAAAAAAGATTCGATGCCGTGGTCTCGACAAGGTTGCCAAACAGATCGCACACCACCAGATCGTCGACGGTGGCTGAAGATAGCTTATTGCGTTGGTCAAGTTCGCGCTTGAGTAACACTTGCTCCAACCGATTCAGATGTTTCAGGCCTGCCAATGGGGAGGCACCCAACTGTCTTTCTGTGGTCGCCAACGAAATCCCGTGCTGCTGCCATTGATAGTAATGCTGAGGAAAAGCATGAAGGGTCACGATATCGGTTGGCTGCTGACACCCTGCGGGGCTGTAGCCGCGCCCACCTTGCCCTCGCGTGATCACGATTTTGACCACCTGCTCTTGGTTTGACTGCGCACAAGCGTGAGCGACCGTTTGCTGTAGCCGTAACCAATCGACACCGTCAATCGCGAGCTGTTGGCAGGTCGCCATCAATCGTTCGAAGTGCGCATCAGCCTGCTGCAGCACACCTTGAACACTCTGGCCCGTGGTAAAACAACCATCACCAAATTGCAGTCCCCGATCGCTGATCGGTACTGTTGCGCTCGGTTGTCCATTGACCCACTGCATGATGCCTCATCACTCCACAAATAAAAACGGCCCGATAAATCGGACCGTTACTATATCAAAATCTTTAATCACTTTGCGCTCAAGACGCGTGCAATTAGATTTTCTTGAAGATCAAAGACCCATTGGTGCCACCAAAGCCGAATGAGTTACACAGTGCGTAATCCATTTTCACGTCACGGGCTTCATGCGGAACATAGTCCAGATCGCAACCTTCGTCGACATTTTCAAGGTTAATCGTTGGCGGTACCGCTTGGTCAATCAATGACATCGCAGTGATGATCGACTCAACGGAGCCTGCTGCGCCAAGAAGGTGTCCTGTCATCGACTTGGTCGAAGACACCAGAACACGGTCTGCTGCGTCACCCATCGCACGACGAACGGCTTTACTTTCAGCCACGTCACCCGCAGGCGTCGATGTACCATGGGCATWCACATAACCGATTTGGTCTGGCGTAATACCCGCATCACGAATCGCCGCTTCCATCGCTAATGCAGCGCCTGAGCCGTCTTCGCTCGGTGAGGTCATGTGATAAGCATCGCCACTCATGCCGAAGCCAACCAGTTCACAGTAAATTTTCGCGCCACGCGCTTTGGCGTGTTCGTACTCTTCCAGCACCATAATACCGGCACCGTCACCGAGCACGAACCCATCACGATCTTTATCCCAAGGGCGCGACGCCGCTTGAGGATCGTCATTGCGGGTTGACAGTGCTTTCGCCGCCGCAAAGCCGCCAATACCGAGCTCTGTGGAGGCTTTTTCTGCGCCACCGGCAACCATTGCGTCGGCATCACCGTACGCAATCATACGAGCAGCATGACCAATATTGTGAAGACCTGTGGTACAAGCCGTTGAAATCGAGATATTCGGGCCACGCATGCCATAGTTGATAGAAACATGACCGGCGATCATGTTCACAATGGTAGAAGGAACAAAGAAAGGGCTGATTTTACGTGGGCCTTTTTCCACCAATGCACGATGGTTTTGTTCAATCAGACCAAGACCACCGATGCCAGAACCAATTGCCACACCAATACGGTGTGCATTGTTGTCATCTACAGCTAGTCCGGAGTCTTGAATGGCTTGAACACTGGCAGCAATGCCGTATTGGATGAACAAGTCCATTTTTCGTGCATCTTTCTTCGACATGTAATCTTCACAGTTGAAGTCTTTTACCATGCCGGCAAACTTAGTGGCAAAGTTGGTGGTATCGAAGTGCTCGATAGCCGAAATACCGCTTTGGCCAGCCAGCAGGGCCTTCCATGACGACTCAACTGAGTTACCCACGGGTGATAGCATACCCATGCCAGTCACAACAACACGACGCTTAGACACGATGATGTTCTCCGGAGAATATAAGTTTGGAAATTAGAATAGCTTAAAAAGAACACAGGCGGTCAAGGAGACCGCCTGGTGGGAATCAGGGATTACTCAGAAGCGCTAACTACGTAGTCGATAGCCGCTTGAACAGTAGTAATCTTTTCGGCTTCTTCATCTGGAATCTCTGTATCGAATTCCTCTTCTAGAGCCATTACTAGCTCTACGGTATCCAGAGAGTCCGCGCCTAGGTCGTCTACGAAAGAAGCTTCGTTTTTCACTTCTGCTTCGTCTACACCCAGTTGCTCAACGATGATTTTCTTTACGCGTTCTTCGATGTTGCTCATATTAATACTAGTCCTTACAAGATTCGCAGATGCGATATGTGCTGTAGTTTATTCATTAATGTGGAAGTTGCAAGACCCCCACCGCTGGTCAAACCACGATTTGGGGACAAATCAGTCGGAGTTTGACGTGTGTCATTCGAGATTGCAACGTTAGAGATCAAATCATGTACATACCGCCGTTGACGTGCAATGTTTCGCCTGTGATATAGGCAGCATCGTCAGAGGCTAAGAATGCAACAGTTGCAGCAATTTCTCGAGGGTCGCCTAAACGACCAGCTGGCACTTGTGCCAGTGTTGCTGAACGCTGATCATCGTTCAGTGCTTTGGTCATATCGGTTTCGATAAAACCAGGTGCGACTGTATTAACGGTGATCCCACGTGCAGCCACTTCTCGTGCCATGGATTTGGTAAAGCCTATCACACCCGCTTTCGCTGCAGCATAGTTTGCTTGACCCGCATTACCCATTACACCAACCACTGAGCCAATATTAATAATACGGCCACAGCGTTTTTTCATCATCGCACGTAATACCGCTTTAGATAAACGGAAAATCGACGTCAAGTTGGTGTCCATAATGTCCTGCCACTCGTCGTCTTTCATACGCATCAATAGGTTATCACGCGTGATGCCTGCGTTGTTAACCAGAATGTCAACATCGCCGAATTCTTTTTTAATTGTGTCAAGCACCTCAGCGACCGACTCCGGTGAGGTGACATTCAACGCCAACCCTTTACCCTTTTCACCGAGATAGTCGCTAATCGCTGCTGCACCTTTTTCGCTGGTTGCCGTACCAATCACAGTGGCACCACGCTCAGCAAGCAACTCTGCCGTTGCACGGCCGATGCCTCGGCTCGCGCCAGTCACTAGCGCTACTTTTCCGTCTAGTTTCATTCGGTTACCCTTTTAGTTGATTCTGCCGACCTCGGCCGGCAGTCACAGAATGTTATTGCCAGCTCAACGCTTACGCGTTGGCAGACGCTAAGCTCGCGCTATCGTTAACCGCCGCACTGCTTAGCGATTTATTGATGCGTTTTGTTAACCCAGTCAGCACTTTGCCCGGGCCAAACTCCAACAACTGCTCAACGCCTTCTGCAGCCATACGCTCTACAGTTTCTGTCCAGCGAACAGGGCCGTATAACTGACGTACCAAAGCGTCTTTGATCGCCGCTGGATCAGTCGGTGTTTCTACATCCGCATTATTGATCACTGGGATTTCAGGGGTATTAAAGCTCACCTGCTCAAGTGCTTGCGCTAATTTCTCCGCAGCTGGTTTCATCAACGCACAATGCGATGGAACAGACACCGGCAATGGCAGTGCACGCTTAGCGCCTGCTTCTTTACACAGTAAATTGGCACGCTCAACCGCTTCTTTGTTACCTGCAATCACAACTTGGCCAGGCGAGTTGAAGTTAACGGGTGAAACAACTTGGTCCTGCGCGGCTTGCTCACAGGCTGCCGCAATCGCATCGTTATCCAAGCCAATAATCGCTGACATCGCCCCTACGCCTGCAGGGACGGCTTCTTGCATCAACTGACCGCGCAGCTCGACAAGCTTAACGGCTTCTTTAAAGTCCAATACACCTGCACAAACCAAGGCTGAGTACTCACCCAAGCTATGGCCTGCAAGCAATGACGGTGTTGCACCGCCTTGTGATTGCCATACACGCCAGATAGCGACAGATGCGGTCAGCAACGCAGGCTGTGTGCGATGCGTTTCATTTAAATCCGCTTCTGGCCCTTGTTGCACAAGCGCCCACAAATCGTACCCTAAGACTTCTGACGCCTCGGCAAACGTTTGTTGCACAACGCCATATTGGTCGGCCAATTCACTCAGCATACCCACGGCTTGTGAACCTTGACCGGGAAAAATAATCGCAGTAGCAGACATAGCTGTTTTCCTATTAATTTTAAAACCTGACCAGCGCGGAACCCCACGCAAAACCACCGCCAAAGGCTTCGAGTAACACGGTTTGTCCGCGTTGAATACGCCCATCCCGTACGGCTTCATCGAGTGCGGTCGGTACGGATGCTGCCGACGTATTACCATGGCGGTCTAACGTCAATACCACTTGATCCATCGACATCGACAGCTTCTTCGCCGTCGCTTTAATAATCCGGTAATTGGCCTGATGTGGCACCAACCAATCAATGTCTGATTTTTCGAGTTGGTTGGCGGCAAGTGTTTCGGTCACGATATTCGCCAACTGGGTCACCGCGACTTTAAATACCTCATTGCCGGCCATGTACAGCCAAGCCTCATCGGCTGGTAAGGACTGACCACGCTCAGGGTATTTAAGTTTCAATAACTCACCAAATTTACCGTCGGCTTTGAGGTGAGTGGACAAGATGCCATCATTTTCATCGGCAGAAAGCACCACGGCACCAGCACCATCACCAAATAAGATGATGGTTGAACGATCATCAGGATCACAGGTGTGTGAAAGGCGATCAGACCCCACCACTAAGGCATTTTTAGCTAGCCCATTTTTAACGTATTGATCAGCGACACTCAGCGCATACACAAAGCCAGAGCAGGCTGCGGCAATATCAAACGC
>NZ_MUFL01000070.1:0-18315 GCF_001995355.1 Salinivibrio sp. PR919
GTGCAATCCATTGTAAATACATATACAAGTGGACACTGTCTTGGTGTTGCTCAACAAAAGCCTGGGTCGCCGCACTTTCGTAGCGTCGATATTTTTCCGGGAAGACTGGCCAGCCCCAAATGCTGTCATCATCCGCGCGCAAATACTGATGCAATGCATCAAAGGTCGCTTGTTGCTTCAAGCTATCGCCGCCTTGCTCAACAAAGTCGAGAAAGGCACGGCCGCGGGCTGTGTCTTGGGTCAGGTGTCGCTGTTTAAACTCCTCGAAAAGCAAGGGTAAAACGGCCATCTTCAGTGCCGCTACTCCGCTGTAATCGACCCAATGCGTTTCGCGCACGGCCTGCAAACGACGCTGAAAGTCAGCACTGCCCACCAACTGCTGAGCCTTGGCACTTAATGCAAACTCCGACACGGCACTGACATCGATATAGAGTAAGTTCAACCAACGACGTGACGACGGGCTATAGGGGCTGGCTGCTTCTGGATTGGCAGGAAACAGCGCATGAATGGGGTTAAGTCCCACAAAATCTGCGCCACGCGATGCCAGATCACTGACCAACTGCTTGAGATCGCCAAAATCACCAATCCCCCAGTTATGCGGGGTACGCAGCGTATAAAGTTGAATACTCGGCCCCCACATTTTTTTGTGTTGGTCGAGTTCAGGCTGCATGTAGCAACGCGCGGGTGCCACAATTAACGTCATTTCATAGGGGGTTTTGCGGCGTTTTCTCATTACCGATAAACGGTGGTATCCCCAAGGCAAGGTGCAGGGCAAATTAAAGACTAGAGGCCCACCTTCACGACGTTCATCACGCACAATTTGGGATTGTAGATAGCCTTCAAAGCACTCACCTTGCTCGGTATCGATGCGCCAGCTAAAGTCACTCTCTCTGGCACTAGTGCCTAAGTGCAACGCAACCTCAAGGGGTTCATCGTCGCGAATGACTTGAACTGGCGACAAGACGCCTTCTTTGTGTTTTTTCTCTGCTGAGGCCAGTAGCGTTTCATCGTTACGGGTGTCATAGCCAAGTGACGTCAACAAATCGTATAAGGTGCTGTCAGGCACAGAGGCTTCAGTGCCCCAGGCACTGATGTAGCGGTCGGCTAAATTTGCCATTTGTGCGACTGTTTTAAGTGCAGGTTGTTTCATCGCATTCTCCGAGGGGTCCGCCCCCTTCTTTTATCGGCCATTGCAGTTATTGTTATTGTGGGTGGCACCCTATGCCGTGCCACCCATTTAGCATGTCAGCTTGGTATCAAAGGCTTAGCGTTTTACCGCTTTCAGTTGCCAAATGTTAGCCACATAGTCTCTAATTGAGCGGTCAGAGCTAAATTTGCCCACCAGCGCGGTGTTCAAAATTGCTTTATGTGCCCACAGCGTTGAGTCACGATAATCGCTATCAATTTGATTATGGGCACGCACATAGTCGGCAAAATCCGCCAAACACAAGTACGGGTCGCCACTGGCCATCACACTATCGAATACCGGACGGAGTAATCCTGGGTGTCCCGGCGTGAAGGTGTCATCCAACAGACTATCAAGCGACGCTTTTAGCAGCGGCTGCTGATGGTATTCGTGATCAGGGTGATAGCCTTTCTCACGCAATGCATTCACGCCTTCCACGTCGAGGCCGAAGATATAGATATTGTCATCACCCACTTCTTCGCGAATTTCCACGTTTGCGCCATCCATGGTGCCGATAGTCAATGCACCGTTAAGCGCCATCTTCATGTTGCCCGTGCCCGACGCTTCTTTGCCGGCCATCGAAATTTGTTCGGACACATCGGCGGCAGGAATAATGATTTCAGCCATGCTGACTCGGTAGTCAGGGATAAAGACCACTTTAAGCTTGTCACCAACCCGTGGATCGTTATTGATCGTCTCCGCCACCTTATTAATCGCAAAAATGATCGATTTGGCGAGCGCATAGCCCGGCGCGGCTTTAGCAGCAAAGAACACCACACGAGGCGTCATGTCGAAATTCGGCTCGTGGATCAGGCGGTGATACAGCGAAATCACATGCAACAAGTTCAGATGTTGACGCTTGTACTCATGAAGACGTTTGATTTGGACATCAAAGATAGCGTCAGTGCTTAGCGTGATATCTAGATGGGTTTTTACCCAATCGGCAAGACGCTGCTTATTGCGCTTTTTCACTGCCATAAAGGCTTTTTGGAACGCTTTGTCATCAGCATACTGGGCAATTTGCTCCAGTTGCTCGAGATGAGCTGGCCATTGATCACCAATTTTTTCACTGATCAGCGCGGAAAGATCCGGGTTACAGAACTTCAACCAACGACGTGGCGTGATCCCGTTGGTCACGTTTTGGATACGGCCCGGATAAAGCGCATCAAATTCAGGGAAGAGATCGCGTTTTACCAACTCAGAGTGCAACGCCGCCACGCCATTAACTGCGTACGAGCCAATCACACAGAGGTTGGCCATGCGCACCATGCGCTCGCCCTGATCGTCAATCACAGACAGCACTTGCTGTTTGCGGACATCGCCCGGCCATTTCGCAGCAACGTCTTGCAAGAAGCGGTGGTTGATTTCAAAAATGATTTCCATATGACGCGGCAGCAAGTGCGCCATTAACGACTCGCTCCATGTCTCCAGCGCTTCTGGAAGTAAGGTATGGTTGGTGTAAGCAAACGTCTGGCTGGAGATAGACCAAGCATCATCCCAGCTCAAGTGGTGCTCATCCAACAACACACGCATCAGCTCAGGAATGGCGATAGTCGGGTGAGTATCATTCAACTGAATGGTTTCATAATCTGGAAGGGCAGCCAGTGGGTGGCCAGCATCTAAATGGCGACGAAGAATATCCCCAACAGAGGCCGCACTGTGGAAGTATTGCTGCATCAAACGCAACGTTTTACCCGCATCATGATTATCGTTCGGGTAAAGCACTTTGGTCAGGTTGCCTGCATCAATTGCGGCTTGTTGCGCACGGGTATAGTCACCATCATTAAAGGCATCGAGCGCAAATGGCGTCAGTGCTCGACCTTCCCATAAGCGAAGTGGATAAACCGTATTGCTTTGATAGCCCACGATAGGCAGATCCCAAGGCATCGCTTGAATATGAAGGCTAGGAACCCATTCACGGCGCGTGTGGCCGTTTTCTTCAATCACCGCCACATGGCCATAAAAGCCAACCGTTTGGGCAAGGTCAGGACGAACCACTTCCCACGGGTAGCCTTCCGGCTCACGCCACGCATCCGGTGCTTCTTGTTGGGCGCCATCTTTAAATGATTGACGGAACAGGCCATACTCATAGTGCAAGCCATAGCCGACCGCTGGATACTGTTGGGCTGCCAGCGAGTCCATAAAACACGCGGCCAAGCGGCCCAAACCACCATTACCCAGCGAAGGATCGCGCTCTTGCTCAAGCAAATCGGTCAGGCCAAATCCAAACTCGCTGACCACAGCCGCAATTTCATCGTAAAGCCCCATGCTGATCAGGTTGTTGCCGGTTAAACGGCCAATCAAAAACTCCAAGGATAAGTAGTTCACACTCTTCGCTTGTTTGATGGCTAAATCGTTTTCTGTTGCAACCAAGTCACTGGTGGTGTGTTCGGCCAGCGCGCGGCCTAAGGCGAGATACCAATCGCGCATCTCTGCGGTTTCAGGGGTGCGACCAAGCTGCGTCAAATGCTGGGTCATACTGGCTTTAAAAGCGCTTTTATCAAATGCGTGTTGCTGTTTAGGCGTCATGTCATCGCTCTCGTAATGGAAGAAAATCTCGATGACAGTCATCCTGCCCAAGCCTGTCGATGCAAACATCCTCCCGAGACAGGAGGAGGAAAGGAGGAGTTGTCAGGGCGTAGAGAGCCACATCACAAGCTGTGAGTGAGCTTGCTCTCATCAATGGAGGAATTTCGTGATATTGAGGTGATAAAAATCACAATTTGAGGGAACACTGACCAAAATACGGCTGTGAAAAAAGAACAATCCCTTTTGTTAATTTTGTGCGCTAACGCAAATTGTGGGGTCATTCATCGTCTCTGGCGTGTAACAGCTTCCATATACTGTATCCGAACCAATAAAATTAGTGACTTTAATCACAATTGAAAGGCGTAGCTGCACCAAAATAGAGCAACTGCACAATTATCAGCGCTGGATCATAGTTTGTGACAGACCAGTTACATACACTTGCGTACAAGGATAAACGCGGCAAAGCCGCACTCGCTGTAAAGGACCTTCTCGCTATGTGGATCCCGTCAAAACTTACCCGTCCCGGCCGTCTCTACAATGCCATCTTGCGCCCGCGCGTATTGGATATCCTCCAACAAGCGCCGCATTACAAATTGGTATTGTTCCGCTCGCCGGCAGGTTACGGTAAAACCACCATGGCCGCGCAATGGCTCTCCGATCAAACCCATGTCGGCTGGTTCAGCATTGATGACAGCGACAACGACAGCTTCCGCTTTATCAACTACTTGTTGCAAGCATTAAATAAAGCGACCCATGATGGGTGCCCCAATACCGTTAAACTGGCAGAAAAGCGTCAATTTTCATCCCTGCGTGCGCTGCTCTCCGATGTTTTCGCTGAGCTGGCTGGGTTACAGTCCACCTGTTATCTGGTATTGGATGACTACCAATTGATCGACAATGAAGACATCCATGAAGCAATGCGCTTTTTTATTAAGCACATGCCCGATAGCCTGACTTTGGTGGTGACCTCGCGCGCGAATCCGCCGCTAGGGACAGCAAATTTGCGGGTTCGCGACCTAATGATCGAGATCGGCAATGAACTGCTTGCGTTCGATAATGAAGAGACCACTCGCTTTTTTAATCAACGTGTCGCCGATGGTGTCGACGAAACCACCGCGAGCACCCTCTGTGCCTACGTCGAAGGCTGGCCATCTGCCCTACAGTTAATTGCGATTCAGGCTCAGCATCAAAAACGGACTCTGATGCAAAGCGCTGCCTCATGCGCCAGTTTTAACCATGCCCACCTGTGGGATTATTTAGTCGAAGAAGTGTTTGATCTGCTGGACAGTGAAACCCGTCAGTTTTTAATGCAAGTTTCCGTACTGGAAATGTTTAATGACGAGCTGGTCTTTGCGCTTACCGAGCGCGAAGACGCGCTCGGCATGCTCGAATCGCTCAACCGCTACGGCTTATTCATCTATCCGTTGGAAGGAGACAATAACTGGTTCCGCTTCCACCATTTATTCGCAGAGTTTCTCGCCCATGAGCGTCAAGCACGGATCCCTCAACAGCAGCAACACTTAAACCAGCAGGCAGCACTGGCTTGGCTAAAGCTGAATACACCTCATCAAGCATTGCGCCACGCCCGCTACGCCGAAGACGATACCTTGATGGCCGATATCCTCAATCAGCACGGTTGGCGTATGTTTAATCGTGGTGAGCTCTCGACCCTCGAAGCGGCTATCGGCCAAATCAGCAATCAGTTGCTGTTCACTTACCCCAACTTAGGTCTGCTACGCGCGTGGTTAGCGCAGAGTCAACACAGATATCATGAAGTCGGCGAACTTCTCGCAGAAGCAGAGCAAGCCTACCAAGAACGTAATATCACGCTTGATATTGATTATCAGGGAAATGCCAACGCGTTACTGGCCCAAGTTGCCATCAATCGCAACGATCCTGACCAAGCAATGGCGCTGGCCGAGCTGGCACTTAGCCAACTCGATAGCGCGAACTATCGCGGTCGCATTGTCGCCACATCCGTTGTGGGGGAAGTAAATCATGTGGTTGGGCAACTTGATCGCGCCCTGTCAATGATGCAGCAAACCGAGAAGCTCGCGCGCCAGCATCAAGTGTATCACCAAGCGTTATGGGCGATTTTACAACAAAGCGAAATTTTGCTCGCGCAAGGCTACGTGCAAGCCGCATTCGAATTGTTGGATAGCGCTGATAAATTGATTGAAGATCAGCAGCTTCATCAAGTTCCCTTACATGAATTTGCGCTGCGCTTGCGGGCACAAATTCTGTGGTGCTGGCACCGATTGGATGAAGCCGAAGTGTGTGCACATAAAGGACTTCGCGTGCTGGAAACGCAGCCGCCGAGCAAACACTTGCACAGTTATTCCATGCTGGCTCGCGTCGCGATTAGCCGTGGTGAGCTCGATAAAGCGTCAAAGTACATCGACCATATTGAACATCTTCTTCGTGAATCGGTTTACCACGTGGACTGGACTGCCAATGCCTCGCTGTCACTGCTCTTATACTGGCAAGCCAAACATGAGCTCACCAATATCGATGAATGGCTCCATCAAGCCGTGCGTCCCGACACTGCCTGCAACCATTTTTGCCAACTGCAATGGCGAAATATTGCCCGTGCGTACTTACAACTGGGACATCATGACAAAGCCCGCGAGGCGTTGGCCTTCTTACGTAAAGAAGCCGATCGCGCATGCCTAGTCACGGATAAAAACCGCAACCTGATTGTGGAAGCCGTACTCGCCAGCCGCGAGCAGGAAGAAGAATATGCGAAAACCTTACTGCAAGAGGCGCTCACGCTAACCAACCAGACCGGCATGGTGGGTAACTTCTTAATCGAAGGCGAGGCTATTGCGCCCTTACTGCACCAATTGCTTCAACAGCAAGCACTCGGTGCATTAGAGCGTCATCGCGCTCAGCAACTGCTGAAAGAAATTGCCAGTCATCAGCGCAGCCGCGCAGTTCACTTTGATGAGGATTTCGTCGAAAAATTAGTGAAACACCCCAACGTCCCCGAGTTGGTACGCACCAGCTCGCTCACGCAACGCGAGTGGCAAGTCCTTGGGCTCATTTATTCGGGCTTGAGCAATGAACAAATTGCTCAAGAGCTCGATGTCGCTGGCACCACCATCAAAACCCATATCCGTAACCTTTACCAAAAGCTGAATATTGCAAACCGCAAAGAAGCGATTGTCACCGCAGAAAATCTACTGCAACTGATGGGAAGTTAACGGGTGAAGCCTACGCCTTTGGCTGTTTGCTAAGGGCGTAGACGCTGATTATTCTCCGCCTACCTTTCGTGATACGTTATTGAATTATTGAAATATTTTCTTATTCATCAGTTGATTTATAACGCGATCACAGTTGGTACAGTTCACCTTTCAGTAAGCTTGGCCTCCCTACAAAACGTAAAGGTCAAGCTGATGAATCATCCGTTAAACAAACATCCTCTTGCACTGCCTTTTACGATTGCCTCGGCGATTGTATTAACAGGCTGTCCGTTAAATGACGATAATCCTAAGGTCGATACAAACCCAACCGCCAGTGTTCGTGATGCGGGCACTAGCGATGCTAGTGTGCTATTTGCTGACGCCGATACCCTGCTCACTCATCAAACCAACGCCACCTCACTCACCTTGTATTACTCCGCGGATGGCACGATGCGCTATAACCCGGACACACAACAGGTGGAAAACGCCACCGCGAGTGTCGAATCTACCCTTGCGACTAGCGATCATTGGCAGACATCGTTTCCCCATTTGCAAGGTAACGTCAAAGGGTTCGATTTTGACTTTGTTGACGCTGATATTGCGCTGAAGCAATGGCTTAAAGGGCAGCTTCTCGCTATCGCCAAAGACGGTGATACCGTATTAACCGCAACCGATGTGCAACCGGCCCGCGCGCTTGATGCCTTGTACGCAGAACACGCCGAAAAACTTAACTTTGGTGCCATCCCTGACGCTGGACACACTGAATTTCGTCTTTGGGCCCCTACCGCACAGCAAGTTTCGCTGGTGCCCTATCAATCGGCGACCGAACAAAACGCGCCCAAACAGCGCCTAACGCCCATTAAAATGGACTTCGACGCCGAGTCAGGAAGCTGGCATGTTGCCACCACGGCGCTGAATCATGGCGACTATTACCGTTATCAACTGTCGGTCTATCACCCAGCCACACACCGTGTCGAACGTCTCGAAGTTACGGACCCTTACTCACATAGCTTGTCGACCAACTCCAGCTATTCACAGGTGGTCGATCTGAATGCACCCGCGCTTAAACCCAGTGGCTGGGATACGCTGAGTGCGCCTCACTCGCAGCAAAATCCCGCCAACAGCGTGATTTATGAGGCGCACGTGCGTGATTTTTCCGCGCTCGATCAATCCACTCCCCAAAATCTGCGCGGTAAGTACCTTGCTTTTACCCAAAACACCACTGAGCCGGTCAAACACTTAACCGCGCTCGCGCAATCTGGGGTTACTCACTTGCACCTGCTCCCCGTGTTTGATATTGCCTCCATCAACGAAGACGCCGCGCAGCGTATCGATGTCACCGACCACTTCTCCACGCTATGTGACAAAGTCCCCTCACTGAAAGAGACCCCAAGGCTGGCCAGTGAGTGCGACAACAATCAAACCATCCAAGCGGCCTTAACGGATTTAGCCACCCAAGACAGCGCTGACACCCCCTATGTGCAAACGGTAATGGCGGCGATGCGTCAGTACGACAGCTTTAACTGGGGTTACGATCCTTTCCATTACACTGTGCCTGAAGGCAGTTATGCCACCGAACCTGAAGGCACCGCGCGAATCCTCGAGTTTCGTAAAATGATCATGGCCATCAAACAAGATATCGGCATGAATGTAGTGATGGACGTGGTCTACAACCACACCCACCAAGCAGGCTTAGGGCCCTATTCTGTGCTGGATAAAGTCGTGCCTTGGTATTATCAGCGCCTTAACCCCGTCACTGGGGACGTTGAGCAATCCACTTGCTGCTCAAACACCGCGCCTGAGCATCGCATGTTTGCCAAGCTGATCGATGACTCGATTGCCACTTGGGTGAAAGACTACAAAATCGATGCCTTCCGTTGGGATTTGATGGGGCATCATCCGCTAGCCCAGATCGAGCACACACTTGCCGTTGCCCGCGCCATCAACCCAGATGTGTATTTCTATGGTGAAGGTTGGAACTTCGGTGAAGTCGCCAACGATCGCCAGTTTGTCCAAGCCACCCAAGCAAACCTTGCAGGCAGCGGTATTGGCTCATTCTCTGACCGACTTCGAGATGCGGTTCGCGGCGGCGGTCCGTTCGATGGCGGCGAGTACCTGCGCAAAAACCAAGGCTTTGGTAATGGTCAATGGGTCGCCCCCAATGATTTGCAACAGCAAAACAGCGAGGAAAGAGCCGGTGCCCTGCATAATGCCGACCTAGTTCGTTTGGGTATGGCGGGTAACTTAAAAGATTTTCAGTTACAAATTGCCAATGGTGATGTCGTGCGCGGTGACGAGGTCGATTACAACGGTCAACCGGCTGGCTACGCGCAAGATGCTTGGGAGGTTCAAAACTATGTCTCCAAGCACGACAACCAAACCTTGTGGGATAACAATCAATACAAATTCCCTTACGCCATGCCGCTCGCGACACGCGTCCGCGCCCAAGCCGTGTCACTCTCCACTGCACTGCTGGGACAAGGGGTGCCTTTTGTTCACATGGGCAGCGAACTGCTTCGTTCAAAATCCATGCAGCGTGACTCGTATGACTCGGGCGATTGGTATAACCGCGTCGATTTTACCCAACAAACTACGCAGTGGGACCAAGGGCTGCCGCGTGAAGATAAAGACGGCTACAACTGGCCGATGATTGAAACCGTGATTGCCAACCACAACAGCGAGGCCAAACCAACACCACAGGCAATCAGCAACATGGACAGCTACTTTAATGAGCTGGTGGCGCTGCGTGCGTCGTCAGGGCTGTTCCACTTAGGCCAAGGCAGCGTGATTAATCAACGTGTCAGTTTTCACAACACCGGCGCCTCACAAATCCCAGGGCTAATTGTGATGCTTCTTGATAACAGTGGCAGTCTGCACGACAGCTCGATTGATGCAACGCGTGACGGGATTATCGTCGCGATCAATGCCTCGGGCACGGCGGTCAATGACTTTGCCAACATCGACGCCACCGGCTATCAGCTTCACAGCTTACAAACCAATGCGGGCAACAGCTCGATCGCTTATAACCAACAGGCGGCTCACGTAACCAACGGCAAACTCACTGTACCCGCGTGGTCCGTCGCCGTATTCGAGAAACCTCATCAACCTTAACCATCATTTGGGGGAGTGCTGCTCCCCCTTTTATAATTCCCCCTACCCCACAGGGTGAATGTCGGTATAATGCGCGTCTCAGCTTTTATCGATGAATAGCATTATGATCAAGAACCTGGTCTCAACTTACCTCAAAGGCATGGCGATGGGCGCTGCGGATGTGGTTCCTGGTGTCTCTGGCGGTACGATCGCATTTATTACCGGTATCTACACGCAGTTGCTTGAGAGTATTCGGCGTATCACGCCGCGCCTTTTTACACTATGGCGCAAGGAAGGTTTCAAGGCGGTCTGGCAACATGTTAACGGTACCTTTCTTTGTGTACTCTTGGCCGGCATTCTGACCAGCATTGCCAGTTTGGCAAAAGGGATCAGTTGGATGCTCACTCATCATCCCATTCCGCTTTGGTCGTTTTTCTTTGGCCTTATCATTGCCTCGGCCTTTCACATGGCCAAGCAATTACCAACGCCTAAGTTCACCGTTAAAACCCTTATCGCCGGTGCGCTAGGGATTGGGTTTGCTTATTGGATTACCGTCGCCAGCCCACTTCATTTGACCGCAAGCCCGGCGACGGTGTTTCTCTCCGGCGCGATTGCCATATGCGCTATGATCCTGCCCGGTATCTCCGGCAGCTTTATTTTGCTTTTACTTGGCATGTACAGCCCTATTTTGAGTGCGGTTCATCAAGCGCAATTTGGCTTATTGGGATTATTCGCTGTTGGCGCGGTAACCGGCTTACTGACGTTTTCGCACCTATTGTCATGGCTGCTACGCCGCTATTATGCGCTGACCCTCGCGTTTCTGACCGGCCTGATGCTAGGCACCTTGGGTAAGATTTGGCCTTGGAAACATACCCTCACGTGGCGCACGAATTCATCCGGTGAACAAGTGCCTCTGGTGCAAGATAACCTCTTGCCCGGCGCCTACGAGGCCGTGGTGGGACATCCGGCACAAGTTGGCCTTGCGGTGATTGCCATGATAGCGGGCTTTGTGTTGGTATTGCTGTTGGAGCGCTTTGCCCCCAGTCAGGACTAAATCATGGACTCTTCTCTCACCGACTCACGTAGCGGTCATCGCCTGCTGACGATTGCAGGCATCGTCGCAGTATTTGCGCTCGCATTCAGCGCACCAACATGGCTAAACACCCTTGCCGATTGGATTGAGGGAGGCTCCACGGCCTCTCTTAACTATTGCTCATTAAACCAACAAACCTGCCATTATCAAGGCTATCAAGCCAGTTTATCGGACCCGACCGTCCACCCCATGCACGCTAACACGCTGACCTTCACAACATCACAACCTCTCAATAGCAAAACCCTGTTAGTTAAGCTAAAAGGTGTTGAGATGAACATGGGAGAATATCGCTTAGTGCTGAATCAAGTCGACGAAACGCACTATCGCGGCGATTTGATGCTTCCGGTATGTACTGAGCAGACCATGACGTGGGCAGGAACCATTACGGTGCCAGATCAGGGTCAAACACAATTTCCGATCAAAGTGACCATGGAGCGACCATGAGCAAGAAAGCATGGCTAGTGGCATTATTTGCGGTTTGTTTAGGGTTAGGCGCACGCGCATACTATGACAGTTATCAAGTGAAGCAACAGCAAGCACAGGCTGGCGCCTTACAATCAGATGGGCAACCCTTCAACCTTTTCAATGAAGCCGATCCTCGGCCCCGCATTGTTTATTTTGGCTATACACACTGCCCAGATGTGTGCCCTACCTCGCTGGCGGTGTTATCAGCGGCACTCAAGTCACTGCCGCAATCGACACAAGATGCGGTGTCACCTGTCTTTATTACGCTGGATCCAAAACGGGATACCAGTGAAAAAGCGGCCGAATATGCCCATTTCTTTCATCCGGCCATCACAGGTGTGAGTGGCAGTAACGAACAAATTGATCAACTGGCGAAGCGATACGGCGTTTTGTATCAAATTACCGAGCTTGAAGACTCCGCCATGGATTATGCCGTTGACCATAGCTCATACTTTTATTTTCTTTCTCCCAACGGTGAGCTTTTAGCAAAGGTGCCCCACACCTTGAACCCTCAAATGATCACCGCCGCTATTTCTCGAGTGACTGACACCAATAAGGAACCATAATGTCGTTTTTTCGCCTTTTTATCTCAGCCATTGCACTTTTCACTGCATCTTTCAGCCATGCTCATGGTGAATTTTTTATCCATGATGCCTACGCGCGCGCCAGTGCACCGGGCGCTCCTAACAGTGCCGCCTTTATGGTGTTAGACAATCAAAGTGATGTGCTTAAACGTGTTGTTAGTGCCCAAACTCCTGCGGCAAAACGCGTGGAGCTACACGAACACGCCATGGCAGATGGCATGATGAAAATGCGTCAAATCCCACAAATTCTGGTGCCCAGCGGCGAACAAGTTGTCCTTCAGCCGGGCGGCCTGCATGTTATGTTGTTCGACTTGGTGAAGCCTCTGAAAGTGGGCGAACAGATTTCCCTCACCCTAACCACTGCTGATGGCCATTCACTGACCAAGCAAATTCCAGTGAAATCTGTCATGGGAGGCATGCAGCACCACAACGATGAAGGAAATCATCACCACCAATAGCGTTTAACACGTCTTAATGGACGAGTCACACAGCGCGTTAAATGTTAAGTGTGTCAAGGTATGGCCGCCAAGTTGAGGATTCAGCAGCAAAATCTCCTATCACCGTCTATGGTAAAAGTTAGTCGCGCTTGCGCGTGACCCTTTTGACGTGATTGCTATCTCCAACAACAATAGCGAGGTTCTCTATGAAAATCCGTCCAATGGCGCTAGCAGCAATAGCTTCAACTGTATTGCTCGTCGGCTGTACCAGCAACACGGCACTACAACAAAGTGTTGATGATTTATCCGCGAAAGTCGATGCGCTGTCTAACGACGTTTCCATGATGAAAAATGACTCTCAAATGGCGCACGACGAAGCAAAACGCGCTAACGAACGCATTGATAACATGGCACAGTCTTATACCAAATAAGGCAATTCTGAAAAGATAAAAACGGCGCCTTCGCGCCGTTTTTTGTTTATCTGTAGCTATCTTATCCCGATATTAAGGCGTATCCGCTCTCACCAAATCCGACCCTTTTATCTGACCTTGATCATTTAGCGTGTGCCACGTCTTTAACTGCAACGGGCTCAGCTCCGCCACTTCAATCGGCACCCCTTGTTGCACGGCCAGTGCGGCACGATAGCGGCGCGTGGAAATACCCATTCGCTCAAGCTTGGCAATGATCGCCGGATCGGGGGGTAGGAGAATACGTTGCTGCGTTTCTTGCTCCGTGCGCGACAATGGCCGATGGGCTTCCACCATAATTCGTCCATCTGGTTCAATACTGACCTTGGTTGCCGTATCAATGATCCGCACGGGCGTGTTGACATCCACCGCCTCAAAAAGCCAAGCCACATCATCTGGCCGTAACCGGATGCAACCGGCACTCACGCGTAAACCAATACCAAATGACTTATTCGTACCATGAATTAAATACTCACCATTCCCATAACCAAGCCGCAGTGCATGGCGCCCTAACGGATTATCGGGACCAGCAGGGACCACGTCTGGCAACACAATATTGCGTGTCCGCTTATATTCTTCTCGAATACTTTGCGGCGGCGTCCACGTCGGATTTTGACGCTTCTGGCTGACGTAGGTTTGCATCACGGGCGTTTCACGGCCAATTCGGCCGATGCCAATCGGAAAAATATGAACCCGCCGCTCTTGCTCCGTCGCGTCATTCTCTCCTTGCGGCTTGGGCGGATAATAATAGAGCCTAAGCTCCGCTAAGTTGATCACAATCCCTTCGTAGGGCGTGTCAGGCAACAGATGCTGCTGGGGGAGCTTGATCAGCGTACCGGGCTCAGGCAAATACGGATCTACGCCGGGGTTTAGCGTCAATAATGCTAAAAAGCCGATATCATACTGTTTTGCAATGGCCTCAAGATGCTCGCCTTCTTGCACCTCATGCATAGCGGCATAGCCGACGAGCCGACTGCCATCCAACGGTAACGGATAGCTCACCGCCCATGCTGGGGAAACGCTCAGCCCCCACCCGATGGCAAGCACCCAAAGCGCATGATAAAACCGCTTAAAAATACATCCTTGCGCCGGCTGCGCCTTCAAATTCAATATCGCCTTTCTCCTCCCAGTACCATGTGGTACCGGCTTCCGCAAACAACTCTACATCACCGGTGCCTACAGGAAGTGTCACCCCTAGCCCAGCTCTCGGTCCCCATTGATGGGTAGAATCGTCCACCCACTGACCACCAGCATAGATATACATAGGCTCATATTCCATCCGGCCTAGCCATTCCCCTAAATTCCACGTCCCATCGATCGCAATACCAAACTTATCGATCCCAGCTTGAATTTTAAATTGGTCTTGCTTGATGGTCACGCCGGACATCGGCGACCCCAGAAAAACACCGGCCGCCAATCCATCAGCTGCCCGAGCGGGAAAAGAAATCGAAGCGGCAAGTAAACATGCCGAACCACATAGCCAAGCTACTGTTTTCATTATCATCCATCGAGTTCATGTCACAGGGATATCAAGCACTGCAATTACCGTTCCAACTTATAAACCTCAATGTGCCCGAAACCGATCATACTTCGACCAACATTGGTGTACGCATCATGGCTTTTGCCTTTCATCGGGTAAACACAGAGGCAAATCTCTGCCGCCACTATCAAGCCGATGCCTGCATTGCCGATATCTCTTTTAGTGGCAGAACTAGACATACTTCGCCCAATCACACCGACTTGTGATGAGAAAGTGCGCACAGAGTGGCGTTTCTCTCTGATTTATTGGGCGATTTTGGTGATATAATGCATACTTTATGACGTGCGATAAATCAGTCGTGTTTTGGTAGGAGTGGCTCGTTTTTGTTAGATGATCTCGTCTCGCTCGCGCTTCGACAATTTCAACAAGATTGCGTCAAGCTTTGCGAACATCATTACCCCACAGTGCATAACCGCGGGATGCGTGACCCACACATGGGTAAAGCACTGGCACGTCGTTTAATGCGCGTGTTGGAAGCGCACGACCGCCCCGCTCAGTTTCACTTGCTTGACGACAGTCGCCCCCACAGCCAAACCGTTTATCAACTGCAACTGGATGGCGCCGCGGTTTACATTCTTGCCCACCGTCTGCTCAGTGGTAATTTGGCTTGCCGTGATGCACTGGTGCGCGATGTCGCATGGTTGCTCAACCACGGTATTACCAATCCGGCAGAGCCCGGGCGAGTGATCATTGTCAGCGACCACTGGATGGATAGAACCAATGCCAGCAAAGCGATTCCTTCTTGGTGGCTAGGCCATCAACCGATTCATGCCGACTCTTACCGCGCGCAAGGGATTAAACTGACCAGTGCGACCACCAGCCTCGCCGAGACCATCGAACCATTGGGGCTGACCGACGGACGCTATCGCATTTTCCACCCTTTGTTTCGTAAAAAAGATGGCCTGCCGTTGCATAAGTACCTACTACTCACCGCCACCTTTCCGCTCGGTGTCGAAGAATAACTCTTACTCGCTTGGCTTATACCACACCGATTGGAAATCGAACCAACCGACTGCGTTCGATGCCACATCTTGCAAGTCCGGCGTGGCAACCACACCCGTCCAGATATGAAATAACGGCACCACCTGCTGGGCAACCAGCTCACGCGCCAAGGCTTCAGCGCAATCTGGCTTAGCCTGCTCACGCCAACGGGTGGTGTAATGGGTAACTTTATTTAGCAACTCGTCGGTGAACGCATGCAAGAAAAGATCGTGATTGCCCAACCAATTAAATAATCCTTCTTCCCCGCGGATCCCAAAACTGATCGCCCCTAACCAGATGTCGATTTTTCGGCTGTATTTCCCGCCAAAATACGCATCTGGCGACAGCGCCATGGTTTCCACTTGAATGCCTTCTTCAGCTAAATGCGCTTCGATGGCGGTTGCGATCAGCGGATAAAGAGGATGGTCCGCCAAATAGGCCACACTCAATCGCGTCGGGCCCGGTAGCTCTGGCATCGATACTGGCTGGGTGTGATGGATCCAACCGGGCATCAAACCATAAGCATTAAACAAGCGGTATTCACCCATCCCGTTCGCAGCTAAACGCGGCAGCAATTGCAAGGAAGACAACTTGGCATGCAAGTAAGCACGCCAGCGCGCACTTTTCGCCAACCCATCACGACAATTGAGCATCAAATACCCTGCCCCTTGGTCCATTTCAAGCTTTTGGCTTAACGCAGCTGGCGGCTTAACCGCATAGTCCGGCATACGATCCGTACTCGGAGTGAGATAACACATCGCCGCTTCATCAAATACCATCAACTGGATTTCATCCGTTAACGCGCGATAACCAAAGTAATCATCAAAGGCTTGGAGTACCAAGCGATGATCCTGACGCTCAGCCACACGATAGGGGCCTGTGCCAATTGGCTGATCTGCAAATCCTTTTTGCTGATCGCAATCGGCGGGTAAAATAACTGCTTCAGGCAAGGTTAACGCATGATCAAAACGCGGGTCGGGTGACGAAAGCGTTATATCAATGATCCGTGCGGCAGGTGATGTCACTTTAGCGATGTGGGCAAAAAACCGCCGAGACGATAGCGCGGAC
Organism: Salinivibrio sp. PR919; assembly: GCF_001995355.1. Classification (NCBI taxonomy): domain Bacteria; kingdom Pseudomonadati; phylum Pseudomonadota; class Gammaproteobacteria; order Vibrionales; family Vibrionaceae; genus Salinivibrio; species Salinivibrio sp. PR919. The sequence continues at coordinate 16,623 of NZ_MUFL01000070.1, forward strand.
AAACTCGCCACCACATCATCTTCACGCATCATACGCCCATCATGAAACCGCACGCCGGGGCGCAGATAAAAGCGCCAATGGGTATGGCTAAGCGCTTCCCAATGGTGAGCTAAATCCGCACAGACTTGCTTATTACCCTCTTGGTATTTCACCAGCCCGTTAAAGATTTGCCCCACCAAGTGCTCTTCAGAACGGCGCAGAGGGGTACGTGGATCTAGGCTTTCAAGCTGACGATAATACGGCAAGCGCACAATTTGGCGACCATTTAAGGTGCTCGGCCCCAATTGCTTTTGGATCAACGCCGCAAGCTTGGTCGAATCATTATCTAAACAGGCGAGCGCTTGGTCCATTTTGCCCTGTGCTAACCAATGGGCCGCTTGCTCGTCACGTAGGGCCGACTCGGTGCGCAAAAAAGTCAGCCGTGACAATTTGCCTCGCCCAACGGATGGCGCCCACGTCAGCCAATGCTGCTCCTCCAATTTATTCAGGACCATCCGTGCATTACGCCGCGTACACACCAAAATATCGGCAATCGCCTGTAACGTAGTATCCGAATCTTCCCCGTTAAAGTGATGATAAAGACGGGTAAATTGTGCGCGTAGCCGCTGTCCAGACATAAAAGGGGAACCTAAAGGCAGTATCAGTCGTTATTGATACTTCCTATTTTACGCGACAACGGACAGTCCGTCTGCCCAGTTTGAACGCAATCAGATCGAGGCTGTGATCTCTGGCAGGCTTTATTTTTGCGTGCTGTAGCGCAGCGATTGTTATTTCTGCTCACTCCGCTATGATGCCTGTTGATTGTTGTTATCGCATGTGGTGTTTATGGACGCGTCTGAAATTATTTCCCATTTTGAAGTCAAGCAACGTTGGATGGCCTGCCATGTTAAACAAGCCCAATATCCAACCGCTGAGAGCTTGGCTGGTTTCGAGCGCTACCATGCCGAAGAGACGTTACCCACTCCTGCGACTCGGCCATCTGCCCCAGCCCACGCACCCTTGACACTTTATTGGGTCGATAACCATCCATTGATGCTGCAATACGCCAAGCTACAAGCAGCACAATGGCCGGACGATACCCGCCCCGACATGCTTGCTTACTTCGCGCAGCTTGCCCTGCATGATGGCGTAGAAATTGCCGAAGCCACGGTCTCTTTGTGCATTGGCACCAAACACGGCGAAACCTGCGCCGCCGCCATGCGAGTAGACACCCAAGAAAACGGCCAACCAATCAGCGGTATTTATGATCTGATTGCACCCAGCGACGACGCCCGCTCACAACTTCTACGCGCAATGATGGAGGCGACTGACGACAACCGCCAATGGGTGATTGCCGACTAACCCTGACGCTTAAGCGACTTGAAGGCGCTCGCTATTGAACGAACATTTTACAGGAAAGAGAGTGTTGTGTTTGGGAGAAGGAATCGGGATTTTTTGTGAGCACTTCTGAGTTAAGAAGTGCCATCTGTGAAGGTTCTGGACAGAAATGCGTTAGTGCAAATGAACTAACGCATTTATTTAGGGTAAGAAAAATTATCTTGAAGGCTTAATGCTAGTATCTATTTAATGGATAAGAATCAGGAATTTCCTCTTAGTGTTTCTTTCAACGGAACATCCATTGGCATCATTAAAGATCCGTCATCAGGCTTTTGCAGTTGATCTAGATGGATTGCAAATGATAGATACATAATAG
>NZ_MUFL01000071.1:0-18208 GCF_001995355.1 Salinivibrio sp. PR919
AAGAGTATCATTAAGCAGTGCTGACCCGCGTATCGTCGGTCCAGAACCGTCCAGCCGATGGGCTTGAGCAACTACGACGTGGCTGATCAGCTTGCCAACTTGGGGATGGAAGCGATTCACCCTAATGCCGCATCGGGAATGCGTGCAGTTGGCATCGAACTGGTGGTGAAAAATACCTTCGAACCCGATCATCCAGGTACGGTGATTTCCCACAAATATCGCCCGAAAGACAATGAAATCGAGATCATTGCAGGTCGTGATAAAGTGCTAGCACTGCATATCTTTGATCAATCAATGGTTGGCCATGTCGACCGCGTCAGCTATGACGTGATGGAAATCATTCGTGAGGAGAACGTTCAGCTAATCAGTAAAGAGATGAACGCCAACTCAATCACTTACTATTTGGATGGTAAGACCGCTAGCCAAGACAAAGTGATTAATCGCGTTGAGAAGCTGTATCCTAAAGCGAAGATCACCGGCGAGATGGTTGCGTTAATTTCGGTTATTGGTAGCCGTATTGATTCCAACCAGACCATGAGCCGAGGTATGCTTGCACTGCTGGACGCAGAGATTAATCCAAAAGCTGCGCACTCCTCTATGCGTGACGTGGATGTACAGTACGTGGTGTTGGATAAATTCTATCATGCGGCAATTTGCGCACTACACGCATGCTTTATTGAAAAGCCGGCCCCAAAGCCGACCATCAAAGCCGCGTAACCGCAGCGCTAAGAGATTAATTGCTCAGTCAATTTTTCTACCATTAAACGCCTCTTTCGAGAGGCGTTTTTTATTCTTATCAAATTAATTTTCCACTCCTGTTTACACTAAGCTTAGTACTAATGATTATCACAATAGATAAGTTCCGTTGATCCTTTTGCTTAACCGGGTAAAATGCCGCGTTTTATTTTGTCAGTGATACGCGCATTCTATGATTGATCCAACCTTGCTCCCTGTTTATTTAACGGCCGTTGTGGCACTACTTCTTATCCCCGGTCCAGACATGCTACTGATCATTAGTGCAAGTCTTAGTTATGGAAAGCGAGTCGGGTTTGCAGCAAGTTTAGGGAATGCGACATCCGGATTGATTCTGACCCTCTTGGCTGCTACTGGCGTGTCGGCGATGATTGCAATGTCGCCTATGGCGCTCACTGTTTTAAAGTACGTAGGCGCTGCTTATCTACTTAAAATGAGCATAGACACATGGCGAGCTTCGCCAGCGGATAGTGAGACGCTTGCGCATCGTCAAAAGATGGGCAGACACCTATACAAACGTGCGGTCATGACGAACTTACTCAACCCCAAGGCTCTACTCTTTTTTGTTCTGTTTTTACCTCAGTTCATCTCGCAACAAATCCAAGCATCCTCAGGTATGCAGTTATTGAGTCTGGGCCTATTGCTCAATATTCTCGGGTTGGTATTCAATGTCTTACTTGTCGTGATAGTTGGCCGTCTAGGTACCGCTTTATTCACACGTCCTAGCGTTCAGCAATACCAGCATAAAATGATGGCAATCATTTTTGCGACTCTCGCTATTTGGCTATTTTTACAACAGAATAGTATTTAGTGGTTTGTCGAAAAGACATTGAATAAAAAACCACCGAACCCTCGTGGTGCCATAAAACTTTCCCTCATTGTCTGGTATATTGTACGTAAGCTCGCCTTCAACGTGCGGGCTTTCCTTGCCTAGCATCACGAGTTTAGGCTGTTGTATCGGATGGATTCGAGTACGTGTTTGACCTTCATTTACCCACGCTAACACTAGCCTGCATCAGTATATTTTGGTTGCTAACGGTCGCTGTTTTATTGATTGGTTGGCAGTTTAATCAACACAGAGATATTAAGCTTTGGGGCGTAGCGTGCTTGTTGATCTCCGCAGGCACGTCCGTATATAACCTCGGCAATAGCACAGAGATATCAGGGCTTGTTTGGCTCGGTACCACTGCGGCAATGAGTGCCCAAGTTTTCATCTGGTGGGGAACCCAGTCACTCGAAAAACAGCCACCTAGGTGGCGTGTCGGCGGGTTGCTGTTCACAATGGCTGTCGGGATATACTCATTACTCCTTGTCAATGATGCGCCCCTTGCGATACGCATCAGTTTTTATTGCCTATTCTATGCGGTTATGCACCTGATGGTGCTTCGTATACTGCTCAAAAGCCACTATCGCACACGCACTGGCTATCGTTTGTATACCAGTATCGTTTCTATCCTACTGATTCTATATGGCCTGCGCATCCAGTTTGCATTTGATATTCCGTTCAACGAAACCACTTTATCCCATCGCTATATATTCATCTATTACATGATTTTGATGGCCGAGTTCGTCAAATTTGTGACCTTTATTTATCTTTGCTTCGAGCGCCTCGAATACACCTTGTGCCAACTTGCTATGCAAGACACGCTCACTCAACTTCCCAATCGCCGTGCCTTTGTGACCCAAACTACCCAACGTCTTGAAGACGATACCGCTCACGCCTTGTTATTAGCTGACTTGGATAACTTTAAAAGTATTAACGACGTATATGGCCATCTCGCCGGTGACCAAGTCCTGATCGCCTTTAGCCAACATTTACAGCACATCGCGCAACAAGAAAGCGCCTTGTGTGCGAGAACAGGCGGAGAAGAATTTATCCTGTTATTGAATGGTGATTCAGTCAAACGCGTACAGCAGATCGCATTGCAGCTTCGCCGACAAATTGAAGCCTGCCAAGTCAGGACAGAACAAGGACATATCATTCGCTTTACTGTCAGTATCGGTGTCGCCATCCATCGCCGACATCAGCCTTTAACAATCAATCAGCTATTCGAATGTGCCGATGGCGCGCTTTATGAGGCAAAAGCACGGGGCCGGAATCGAATTGAATTTGCACTCACCGAGCATCACGCGGCACCCTCAAGTGTTGCGCCCATGCGAGTCACAGCCCCAATGCCTTGCGAAGAGTCGAACACAGATCTCCCTAAACGTTATCTCACACGACAATCTTTGACATAATGGGGAGTCAGACATCCTAAGGAGATCATGTAATGGACGAAAATGCCGACACGCTGCTGAACTTGCGTGTGATAGAGGTAGGTGATTACCAGCCACTTGCAGAACTGATGGATCTCGTTTTTCCCGATGTTGGCGGCGCATGGCCCAAAAGCACTATCATGCAATTGGTGACCGCGTTTCCGGATGGACAAATCTGTATTGAAGACAATGGTAAGATTGTCGCCGCGGCACTCACGCTAAAAGTGGCTTATAACCGTTTTTCTCTTCCTCATACTTACGCGGATATCATCACCGATGATGGGGTGGTATTTCATGATGCCAAAGGGGATGCGCTCTACGGCCTCGATGTTTTTGTCCACCCTGATTATCGTGGTCACCGCTTGGGGCGTCGGCTTTACGAAGCACGTAAAGATCTCTGCCAAGCGCTTAACCTCAAAGCCATTCTTGCCGGTGGGCGGATCCCTGGTTATCACAAGCATAATGATCTGACCGTCACCGAATACATCAATAAAGTACGTCGTAAAGAAATCCACGATCCGATTTTGTCGTTTCAGCTGTCAAATGATTTTGATGTGAAACGTTTGATGAACCGATACCTTCCAGAGGATGGTAAATCCGCAGGCTATGCCACCCTATTAGAGTGGGATAATTTCTTTTATGAAGAAGATGCCTCATCCGTCCACGATATWGAGAAGACTATTGTTCGTATTGGGGTGGTTCAATGGCAAATGCGTCATGTACTCTCCGTCGATGACCTGCTCAATCAAGCGGAGTTTTTTGTCTCATCGCTATCGAATTATCAATCGGACTTTGCCCTATTCCCTGAGTTTTTCTGTGCGCCTTTGATGGGGCTTGCCCCAGAAAAAGGCTCTGTAGAAGCAATCCGTTTTTTAAGTGAATTCACACAGACAATTAAACAACGCTTCTCTCAACTCGCCGTTACTTACAACATCAATATCATTGCAGGCAGTATGCCTGTATTAGAAGATGAAAAGTTGTACAACGTGTCATACCTGATGCATCGAGACGGCAGCATCGATGAGCAATACAAAATACATATCACGCCGCATGAACAGCGAGACTGGGTGATTGATGGCGGCGAAACCGTCAAAGTCATTGAAACCGATGCCGGGCGTGTGGGGATCCTCATCTGTTATGATGTCGAATTCCCTGAACTGGGACGCATCCTCGCAGAGCAAGAAGTGCAAATCCTCTTTGTTCCCTTCTGGACCGACACCAAAAACGGCTATCTACGCGTTCGTCTCTGCGCTCAAGCGCGCGCGATTGAAAACGAATGCTATGTCGCCATTGGAGGCAGCGTAGGCAACCTCCCTAGAGTGGATAACGTCGACATTCAGTATGCCGAGTCAGCGGTATTCTCACCGTCTGATGTCTATTTCCCCCACGATGCCACACTCGCCGAGGCGAATGCCAATACAGAGATGATGATCTTTGCGGATGTCGATTTAGACAAACTAAAAATGCTGCACGAACGAGGTTCAGTCACCAACCTCAAACATCGTCGCCCAAAACTGTATGCCAATCACCTGAGTCAGGAGTAAAGGCGTTTTGCCCCGTAAATTGCGGGGCAAATCACTTCTATTTATTGGCCTTTCTCACACTACGAACAAAAAATAATACAACAAACGCCCATTTTTTACGACACCCCTGCCAATCACTAACTACCATTGATTAAAAAGCAACCAATTCGGTTTATCTATCCAGTCGGCTAATTAATCATTGAGGTGAAAGGCCATGAAGCTCAAACATAGAATGCTCGTCAGCTTGCTTGGCGTGGGCATCGTGCCTGCGTTGGTGATCACATTGCTGTCGCTTAATACGGCATCTTCCTCGCTCGAGACCCAAACGTTTAACCAGTTAGAAGCACTGCGAGAGGTGAAAAAGTCCGCGGTGGAGCGTTATTTTAAAACCGCAGAAGGGCAGATCATTACCACTGCGGAAATCCCTTCTATCGCTGATGCCATGGCTTCCATGACTCAGGCCTTTACCAATTTAGCCCGCCCAGAAAACGCCGCGTCATCGTCGTTAGTCGGCTATTATCAGCAGAACCTAACCAGTAAGTTACAAGCGACTGGCAACACTGGCTTACCGAGTGCACAGGAGCTCGTCGCACAGCTTTCTCCACAAACTATTGCTCTGCAAAACGCGTATTTGGTGAATAATCCCAGTCCCGTCGGCGAAAAAGGGAATTACCAAACCAGTCGCCAATTGCCCGCTTACGATCGCGCTCATCAAGCTATCCACCCCTTTTTAAGAGACGTCCAAGCGAAATTTGGCTATTACGATATTTTCTTAATTGAAGCGCAGCGAGGCACGGTGGTTTACTCCGTGTCAAAAGAGGTCGACTTTGGTACTTCGCTACTTACTGGGCCTTTTCAACGCTCAGGGCTTGCTGAGGCATTTAAACAAGGCCGTCAGCTAGCCGATGGCGATGCCGTGATTATCGATTTCTCGCCCTACTCCGCATCCGCCAATGCACCCGCAGGATTTATGGCCTCGCCTGTCTACCGTAATAATCAGTTACTGGGTGTGTTAGCGTACCAATTCCCCATTGATCGATTGAGCGAAATCATGACCGAGCGTGATGGCTTAGGCCAAACCGGTGAGACCTACCTGGTGGGCAGCGACGGCTTAATGCGCTCCAACTCATTTCTAGACCCACAACACCGCACCGTGTTCGCTTCGTTTATGAACCCCGCTGAAGGGGCAGTCAATACTCAAGCCGTCCAGCGCGCGATTAACGGCGAAAAAGGCATTGATATCATTAGCGATTATAACGGTAATCCTGTTTTATCCGCCTATGCGCCGGTGACCGCTGGAGGGCTAACCTGGGCGATCATTGCAGAAATGGACGTTAAAGAAGCCTTTGCTGCGTTAAACGCTCTCGAACTTTCTGTCGCAGTCATTTTTGTGATTGCCGTGATGGGTATCGTTGCGACTGCCATTATCTTTGCTCGCAAAATTACCCGCCCGATTGGCGGGGAGCCTGAAGAAATGGAAAAAATCGTGCAAACCATTGCCGATGGCGATCTCACCGTCTCCTTTAATCAAGATCCGAACGCGACTGGGGTTTATCGCTCAATGCGAGAAATGACTAAAAATCTCACCGCCATGGTGTGTGACATTATCGGTGCTACCAGCCAACAAGCCGCAGCGGCAGAACAACTGTCAGCGTCAACCGTTGAAACCTTGACCAACTTTGAAGCGCAAAATGCACGCACAGAACAGGTTGCGGCAGCAATGGAGCAGATGACCGCGACCGCCAATCAAATCTCATCAAGCACCTCTTCCACGGCCGATGCCGCAGAAAAAGCTCGTGAGATGATCCACGATGGTGACAGTCAAGTCTCACTCGCCGTCGACTCTATGCGTGACTTAGTCGCGCGATTACAAAGTGCGCGCACCAAGTCTGACTCTTTAGTCCGCAGTGCAGAAGACATCTCAGGCATTTTACAAACCATTGGACAAATTGCCGATCAAACGAATCTACTCGCGCTTAATGCGGCCATTGAAGCGGCTCGCGCGGGTGAGCAAGGACGCGGATTTGCTGTGGTTGCCGACGAAGTGAGAACCCTCGCGCAAAGCACACAAGACGCGACGGGTGAAATTGCCCAATTGATTGAAAACTTGCAACGCGATTCCAGCGATACAACGCAAGCAATGGTCGACAGTGCTGATGCTGCGGGCAATGTCTCAGAACGGGCAGAGTCCAGCATTGCATCGCTAAAACAAGCAGTGATGGCCGTCGAAGAGATCGCGGATATGTCACTGCAGATGGCAAGTGCCTCTGAAGAGSAATCCTTGGTCGCGACGGAGATCAACCAAAACCTCGAGGAAATTAACACCATGACCGGTGAAAACCGTCAAGCCATGGACCAAATCACGCAAGCGACGCAAGACTTGAGTGCCCTTTCTCAAGTACTCAAAGGCCACACCAGTAGATTTCATTGTCAAGGCAAACTTGCCTAACGCTCACGCTCGGCACCTTATGTGCCGAGTACCTCTCTTCTCCCAAACAATCGCCTGACCTCGCGCAAACTCTCAACATTCGCTAGCACATAGAATGGCTATCTTGATAGAATCACCGCATTTCTGCGTAAGCGTAACRAGAGAGATTCCGAATGGGACGTAGTTTTGAAGTTCGTAAAGCGTCGATGGCCAAAACCCAGGGCGCAAAAATCAAAGTGTATTCAAAGTACGGTAAAGAGATTTACGTGTGCGCCAAAAATGGCGGTAGTGATCCAGATAGCAACCTTTCACTGCGCCGTTTGATTGAAAAAGCGAAAAAAGACCAAGTACCTGGCCATGTGATCGATAAAGCCATTGATAAAGCCAATGGTGGTGGCGGCGAAAACTATGAAGTAGCTCGCTACGAAGGATTTGGTCCTGGCAATTGTGCCGTTATCGTCGACTGTCTTACTGATAACAACAATCGTACCTATATGGACGTGCGCCAATGCTTTGTGAAGAATGATGCCAAGATTGGCTCACCGGGCGCCGTGTCACACATGTTTGAGCATCAAGCGGTATTTCAGTTTGCGGGCGACGATGAAGAAGGCGTTCTCGAAGCGCTAGTAATGGCAGATGTCGACGTGACCGATATTGAAGCAGAAGATGGTGTGATCACCGTATTTGCGCCGCATACAGAGTTTTTCAAAGTGAAAAACGCACTCAGCGATCACCTTGGTGATACGCCTCTGGACTTGGAAGAGATTACCTTTGTTCCTCAGACCAATACAGAAGTCAGTGGCGATGACGTTGAACGTTTTGAAAAGTTCCTCGATATGCTAAACGACTGTGATGACGTACAAAACGTTTATCACAATGCTGAGCTCGTTTAAGCCGTTCACTCAAGGCGCCTTTGCAAAGGCGCCTTATTTCTCACCAAGTTGCTTGAGCAGCATTTGAGAGAACAACGCCCAGTTTTGCCGGAACTTATCTTCCCCCTGCAATAAATAGCTTTGCAAGCCAACCCCTAGAAAAAAGGCATCGACAACACGGATTGCAGTATCAATTTGGTGCTGAGGAATTTTGCCTTGATAGAAGTAATCTATCGCCCGAGTGTACTCTGCGAGTCCATGCTGAGAAAAACGCTGTATTGACGCTCTGAACTGATCGTCAAATAACGCTTGCGCGGTGAAACTGTACATGGCTTTCATCGCATAAGGTTCGCATTTCATGGTGAGATACAAGGTATCACCCGTCACTTCTAGATAGCTCTCAAAATCATCAAAATTCGCGGGCTCTGCCACCGCGAGAAACATTGAAATCAACTCATCTACCGCAGCGTGTTTTACCGCATCTAGATTATCAAAATGATGATAAAGCGCCCCTTTGCTGATCCCCGCCTTCTTACCTAACTTTGTTGCAGTTAATGCTGCAAGCCCCTCATTTCCAACAATTTCTAAAGTCGTCGAGAGAATTCTTTGCCGCATCGCCTGAGAAGCAATTTCGTTCTTATTCATCGTTATTTGATCAAAAAATGAAAGACTAGTTGAAAAAATAAAACATACCGAATGTTCATTCAACTTTATTTGCATAAAATGTGACCAGTAACCGAATGTTTTTTCGACAGATCTTGGTGGACGATTTGGAAGTAATTGAAAGTTATAGCATTAAGGACAGATCAGTCAGTTAGGTGATCAAAAACAGCCTCCGAGCCCGTTTCTAGACGATCATTGTTCGGTGACACATTACGCATAACACTCAGATAAAACGCGGGTTAGCGAGAGGAATAACACACATTGATCGCCAACAGGGCTAACCTGTAGTTAAATAACAGGATGACAAGAAAGACTTTCAGAATGAGGAAAGGAGCTGAGATCGCATTAAACAACAGCAATGGTATCTACATTGGGTGGCGACATATCGATTGTTAAGGCAATGAAAGATGATGCTGATCGGATTTAACAATTTGATATACACGCGAATACGATGCCATCCACAGACACTTCTGGAGCCAAGGTCTACAATAGTGATAGTGCAACAAGTCGGTGACGTAAGAATGAAATGGCAATGGTGTTTACTACTGACAATACTCGCTACACTTCCTGTACACGCGAATCCCACCTACGTGATTGGCGTGCAAAACTTCTCGCAGTATTATCCGTACTCTTCCTATGCAAACCGTAATTACTCTGGCTTCAATCGGGAATTGCTCGATATGTTTGCCAAAACCCAGAATTACCGTTTTATCTACAAGCCTCTTCCTTTAAAGCGCTTGTATCATCGTTTTGTCGACGGGGCCGTCGATTTTAAATATCCCGATAGCCCAAAGTGGAGCCCAGAAATCAAGCGTAAGTCGAAAATTTTCTACAGCGAGCCTGTCGTCAACTATATTGATGGCGTCATGGTGATTGATGACAACTATGGGCAGTCTCTTAACCAACTTAAATACCTAGGTGTTGTGGCAGGGTTTACGCCTTATCCCTACCAATCTCGGATCAGCGCCGGTCAAATTCAGGTCGATGAATGTTACAAATACGACTCACTGTTGATGAAAGTAGTGAGCGGTCGCGTTGATGGCGGGTACGCAAACGTTGCCGTTGCACAATTTTACCTCGAGCAGATGGGGTTTCAAAAAGGCTCGGTACGGTTTGACGATACTCTGCCGCACAGCAAGGGCACTCGTCATCTTTCAACCATCAAGTATCCCGAGGTGATTGCCGAATTTAATCGGTTTTTAGTTGATCACAAAGAGGATGTCGATGCATTAAAAGCCAGCTACGGACTCGAGTAACGAGTTTATCGCCATCTATCTGTATTCCCACTTCATTTCACGCTCGGGTGTTGTATACTCGTAGTCCTTCAAGATGCTGGTTGAAAAAGCGACCAGCTTTCTGACWGTGCCCAACAACATGGATAGATATCGCGAAGGAGCCCCTTGAGTAACCAACTGATTAGTCTGGACCTGTTTTACGCGATTGAGCATTTGATGCCAGGGAAACGTACTGTCGCCCTATTCCGTAAGTCCGTCAAACACCTTCCAGTGACAACTTTGCCTTTAACCCATTATGATTCTGCGGCAGGCTTACAATTGGCATTATTTCGGCACTGCCGCAACTATGTCGCGTTTACACAAGGCCATCCTATCTCTCCGGATTTTGATTTTTCGGGCAGTGCGGAGCAGATCTTGGCAGCAGAATCCATCATGAAGGCCTTTATTCGAGGCGCTTACTGGTGGGTGGAGTATCACATGGCTCACTACCGTGACGATTGGAGCCACGAGCAAACCCAGCGTTGGCTAAAAGACCTGCGTTTACTCGTGCAAGTGGTTATCGGTATTGGCAATTGCACCAATGCGGAGTGGATCCTCACGCATCGAGGTCCCATTCAAGCTCTGACCTACGACACCCATTTAGAGCCATTTCTCGCGAGCTACGACTAGTTAAACTTGGCGCCTTGCGTCAGTGTGTTCACGCTGACGCTCTCCCACTCATTCGTTACGATAGTTTCGTTTTTTCGTCACCTTAGTTGCGTAACCTCGTTCCAAATAGGCAATTAATTGGGCGACTGTGAAACGATTAAAGCGATATCAATACGAGCGTTATGCCATTTTATGCCGCGCGTCCTATCCGAGCTATTTTGATCATACCCATTATGGATTTAGCCCAAATGGACGAAGGGATATCTATGATCGCTGGGGACGGTGCATTATTCGCGTGCTCTGGCGCGATGATGACGACGTGGTGGTGGTATTTCGCGGCTCACAAACCGCGTGGGACTGGCTGGTTAATTGCGCGTGTGGACCTAAGCAGATACGAATGGGCAATGTTAGGTGTTTTGTGCACTGGGGATTTCATTATCTCCTCACTCAAAAAAGCTTACCGTGGCAACAGCACAAGCGCCGCTATCAATTCATGACCACAAGCCAGTTTGCGGATGTAGCGCAAGCTGCCGACACCTGTTCACTGGCCGGCAACACAGTGCTGGATAAGCTAGAGGCAGCACTCGCGCCGCTGCTCCAAGCCAACAAAAAGGTCTCCTTTATTGGCCACTCATCGGGAGGCGCAATGGCCGTCATTGCCGCCGCAATGCTTTATCCCTCCATGGGACAGGCAATCAAGCGCATCGTCACCTTTGGCCAGCCGGCTGCCGGTATGTGGCGTTTTAAGCGATATTATCCTTTTCACACCAAAACCTACCGTATTTGTTGTGATGTCGACATCATTACATTTTTGCCTGGTATTCCCATGCTGTATTGGCATGTCGGACGCCTGCTTTGGCTACATGAGAACAAGATCTACACCGACACACCTTCCGTCATTCGAGTACTACGCGTCTTGTTCAGCTGGCTAACCCGTCCGATTGCTTATCACTACATGGACAAATATATCCGACGCAAAGACTATTTTGATCAACACTGATCGTTTCGTGACAGCCAATACGTGACGTTGTCACTAAATGCCATTTATCCAAACCAATCTGTGATCGGGTTAACGGCCCACTTTCGTGTCCCAAGACTGTCACTCAACAGTCACCTCGATTTAATATTGACTCGCCAGACTCTCGACCAACTTTGCGCCCGGTGGCGTAGAGCCTCGCTATCACTAAACCCATAAATACGATAACGAACAGAAAGGAAGTCATGTCGTGAGCAAGCATATTGATCAGCGTCCGCTGGATGCAGAGCCCGAATTCAACCGTTTTATTGACGCCGCCGTGAGCCGTCGCCGCTTTTTACAAGGCGCAGGCGCGGCAAGTACCGTAGCTTTTTTCGCCGCTAACCCAGTTGCAAAGGCTGTGGCTGGCAGCTTGAGTAAAAGTGAATTACTCGGTTTTAAAGCCATCCCAACCTCGACGGCTGACACCGTCACTGTGCCCGAAGGATACAAAGCGGAGGTACTGGTATCATGGGGCGATCCTATCTTTGCCAATGCCCCCGCCTTTTCGCAGCAAAACGATGCCAGCGCCCAAGCACAACAGTTTGGTGACAATAATGATGGCATGACATTTTTCCCTCTCGCCAATGATCGCGCCTTACTCGCCGTCAATAACGAGTACATCAACGATGAGTTTCTGTTTACGCACGGCGGTAAAAACATCTCAGCCGATGATGCGCGTAAATCACAAGCGGCGCATGGCGTCTCTTTGGTTGAACTCAAGAAAGTCGATGGTCGCTGGACAATCAACCCGCAAGGTCGCTTAAACCGTCGTATTACCGCATATACGGAGATGGCAATGACAGGCCCAGCCGCCGGCCATTCACTGCTTAAAACCGCAGCTGATCCCTCGGGTAAAAAGATCCTCGGCACCTTTAATAATTGTGCCAACGGCGAAACGCCTTGGGGCACTTATCTCACTTGCGAAGAAAACTTTAATGGCTATTTCGCCAGCGAAAAAACCGTGACCTTAGGCAAAACCTATCAACGCTACGGCATCAGCGATACCGATTGGGGGTACGACTGGTATAAACACGACGAACGCTTTGATGTCGCCAAGCACCCCAATGAGCCCCATCGCTTCGGCTGGGTGGTCGAAATTGACCCTATGGACCCCAATTCGACCCCGAAAAAGCGCAGCGCACTGGGCCGCTTTAAGCACGAAAATGCCGCACTAACAGTCAATGATGATGGTCATGTTGTCGTGTATATGGGCGATGATGAACGTGGCGAGCACCTGTACAAATTTGTCTCTGAGGGAAAATACGATCCAAGTAAAGGTAGCGCTAATCGCGATTTGCTCGAAAATGGCACCTTGTATGTCGCGAAATTTACTGGCAGCGACGATAAGCTAAAAGGCCACGGGGAGTGGTTAGAGCTCACTTTTGGTAAAAATGGCCTAACCCCTGAAAACGGTTTTCCTGACCAAGCCAGCGTGCTCATTTTTGCCCGCGAAGCCGCGACACAAGTCGGTGCCACTACCATGGATCGCCCAGAGTGGGTCGCCGTGCACGCCGACAACAAGCATGTTTTTTGCACCCTCACCAATAACAAGTACCGTGGTGTGAAAGACAACCAACCATTAAATGCCGCCAACCCACGCACCAAAAACCCGTATGGCCATATTATTCGCTGGGCGCCGACCCAAGGCGATCATACTCAGACGACCTTTGAGTGGGACATCTTCGTGATGGCTGGCCACCCTGAGAAGCAATCTGGGTTAATGGCGGGTACCGATAACATCAACAAAAACAACATGTTTAACAGCCCGGATGGTATCGGCTTTGATCGTGCCGGTCGTCTTTGGATTCAAACCGACGGTGATTACTCCAACGARGGAGACTTCGCTGGCATGGGCAATAACCAAATGCTGTGTGCCGACACGCAAACAGGAGAAATTCGCCGCTTCCTTACCGGGCCAACGTCATGTGAGATCACGGGACTAACCTTTACCCCTGACTCACGCACTATGTTTGTGGGCGTGCAACATCCAGGCGCTCACTTTCCTGCTGGGGGTGATGCCATTCCCCGCTCTTCAGTGATCATGATCACTAAAGACGACGGTGGCGTGATCGGAACCTAACAGCGCTCCGCCGCGACACATTCACGTTCGCGCGCTACCTAACCAACGCCATTCAGCCCTTGTCATGACGAGGGCTTTTTACTATGCGCGACTATGACAAGCGCGCAAATGTTGCACTTATCTGCAAACTATCAACTATATTTACAGAGGGTATATGTATCGATAATGCGCCAAACTGCACCTAACAGGTTGATAAAAGAATGTAACTCATTCAAAAACAACGCGTTGGCACAATGCAGTTACCGAAGGAGCCGACAGCATGGCGACAGAGACACAAGTCACCGAGACACAAGGAACGGTTGCTGCCGTTCAGCCTGATGGCCAAGTACGTCAGATAGAGGCCAATCAAACGGTTTCGACGGGAGAGCTCGTCACCGCGGTAGGTAACGAGCCTGCCTCTGTACGCCTTGAGAATGGTGTCGATGCAAACCTTGCATTGTCTGCCTTGCTTGTCGGCGAAGGTGAAGACGATACACTGGTACAAGATTTACCTGAGGATGTACTTGAAATCATTGAAGCCATCCAACGCGGTGAAGATCCCAATGCCATTGAAGATGCCGCCACCGCAGCCGGTGCGGCGGCTTCAGGTTCTGCAATCACGGCCATGGCAATCATTGAAGCGAACGGCCGTATTGGCGAGATCATTGCAGGCTTACAGACCGAAGGTATCACTGACCCAGAAAGTGGCATTACCGACGAACAGCTTTTTGCTTTAACGGCGTTAAGATTGGCAAGCGCAGACGCGGTATTCCCCGCCGCAGAGACCAATGAAGCGCCGAGCGCCGAGTCGTTGACCTTCAGCACAGATGAAGACCAACCATTAGTGCTGACGCCCAATCAAATACTGCAGCAAATCAACGATCCAGATGGTGACACTCTCACTATTGTTTCCATCACCAGTGGTAATCCAGATGTCGAAATCGACGAAGACGCGTCTGGCAATATCGTTATCACACCACCGCCCAATTTCAATGGTGACCTTGATCTCACCGTCATTGTTTCCGATGGCCAAGCAGAAACGCCGTCCGATATCACGGTCACCGTGAATCCCGTCAACGATGCTCCCACGCTGCAATTTTCAGCGACGGCGGTCACCGAGGATGTGGTCGCGGCTGGCGATAGCGTCGGCACTGTGACGGCGACGGATATAGAAGACGATACCCTCACTCTGTCGTTGACTGATGGCGGACAAAACTATGTCGAGTTGCAGGGTAATAATGTTGTTCTCACTCAGGCAGGCGTAGATGCAATCAATAACGATGCACTAGATATCGCCTCGCTGACATTTACAATCACTGCCTCAGACGGCGAAACGAGCACCTCTGAAACCTTCACCTCAGCAGTGGAACGTATTGACGATCCCGCATCCATCACAGGTGATACCTCAGGCACGCTCTCGGAGGGTGAAATCGATGGCTCTGATGGAAGTTTGGTAGCCAGAGACTCGGTTTCCGGTACCTTGTCGATCACCGATCCGGACGATAGCCCAACGTGGATCGATAGCACGCAATCCGGCCTGTATGGTGAGCTCGTCTTCACTAATGGCAACTGGACCTACACCGCAGATAGCGATGCTGTGCAATCTCTTAGCGAGGGCGATGCGGTTTCGGATAACTTCACTGTGACTGCATCAGACGGCAGCAGCCAAGTGATCGCGATAACTATCACAGGTACAAATGATGATCCTGTGATTAGCGGCCAAACCCTTGGCGATGTTGTCGAAGACAGCATTTTAGAAGCGACAGGATCTCTCAGTATTTCGGATGCAGATGGTAACAATGCCCCGAGCTTTTCCGATGGCAATGTGTCGGGTCAGTATGGTGAGTTATCACTGGTGAATGGTACATGGATTTATACGCTCGATAATAACAGTAGCGTTATCCAAGGCTTAGACGCTGGCGATCAGGTGACCGATACAATTACCCTGACTGCCTCTGATGGCACTGAGCAAGCTATTGTTATCACTATTACTGGTAGCGAAGATGCGCCTGAAGTCACCGGTGAGTTTGTTGGCTCAGTGACCGAAGGCAACGTGGGCGATGCGGTCACTGCCACGGGCACCATCGCGATCAGTGATGTTGATGACGGCGATAATCCGACTTTTGCGGATACCACTGAGGCGGGGACTTATGGCTCGCTGGAACTAGTAGATGGCGCTTGGACCTACACCCTCGATCAGTCTGCGGTACAAGATTTAGATGCCGGTGATCTGGTCACCGATACCATCACTCTGACTGCCTCTGATGGCACAGAGCAAGATATYGTYATCACTATTACSGGGACGGATGATGCSCCTGAAGTSASCGGTAGCTTTWCCGGCTCAGTGACCGAAGGTGACGTGGGCGATGCACCTGTCACTGCCACCGGCACCATTGCGATCAGCGATATTGATGACGGCGATAATCCGACCTTTGCGGATACCACAGCAACCGGCACTTATGGCTCGCTGGAACTAGTCGGTGAAAACTGGACCTACACCCTCGATCAGTCTGCGGTACAAGATTTAGATGCCGGTGATCAAGTCACCGACACTATCACCCTGACCGCAAACGATGGTACTGAGCAAGATATTGTCATCACTATTACGGGCACCGACGATGCACCAGAAGTCACCGGTGAGTTTGTTGGTTCAGTCACCGAAGGCAATGAAGGTGATGCGCCTGTTACTGCCACCGGCACCCTTGCGATCAGTGATGTCGACGGTGACGATACACCTACCTTCGCCAATACCACTGAGACTGGTGCTTATGGGTCGCTAGAGCTGGTKAACGGCAATTGGGCTTACACCCTCGATCAGTCTGCGGTGCAAKATTTAGATGCTGGCGATCAGGTGACGGACACCATCACCCTGACTGCAAACGATGGTACTGAGCAAGATATTGTTATCACCATTACCGGTACCGATGATGCCCCTGAGGTCACCGGTAACTTTACCGGCTCGGTCACCGAGGGTGACGCAGGTGATGCGGCGGTGACTGCAACCGGCACCATTGCGATCAGTGATGTGGATGGCGACGATAATCCAACCTTTGCCGATACCACAGAGGCCAGCACCTATGGTTCGCTCGAGCTGGTCAATGAGAACTGGACCTACACCCTTGATCAATCTGCGGTGCAGAACCTAGATGCCGGCGATCAGGTCACCGATACCATTACCCTCACCGCCTCTGATGGCACCCAGCAAGATCTTATTATCACGATTACAGGTAGCGAAGACGCGCCTGAAGTGACCGGTAACTTTTCCGGCTCGGTCACCGAAGGTGACGAAGGCGATGCGCCTGTCACTGCCACCGGCACCCTTGCGATCAGTGATGTCGATGGCGATGACAATCCGACCTTTGCCGATGTTACACAGGCAGGCACTTATGGCTCATTGGAGCTAGTAGATGGAGCTTGGACGTACACCCTTGATCAAGCCAGCGTGCAGGATTTAGATGCCGGTGATCAAGTCACCGACACTATCACCCTGACCGCAAACGATGGTACTGAGCAAGATATTGTCATCACTATTACGGGCACCGACGATGCGCCTGAAGTGACCGGTAGCTTTGTCGGTTCCGTCACCGAAGGCAATGAAGGCGATGCGCCTGTCACTGCCACGGGCACCATCGCGATCAGTGATGTTGATGGCGACGATACACCGGCCTTTGCGAATACTACAGAAGCGGGCACTTACGGTTCGCTCCAGCTAGTTAACGGTAATTGGACTTACACACTTGATCAGTCTGCGGTGCAAGATTTAGATGCCGGTGATCAAGTCACCGACACCATCACCCTGACCGCAAACGATGGTACTGAGCAAGATATTGTTATCACCATTACCGGCACCGACGACTTACCTGAAGTCACCGGTAGCTTTACCGGCTCAGTGACCGAAGGCAACGAAGGTGATGCGCCTGTCACTGCGACGGGCACGATTGCGATCAGTGATGTTGATGACGACGACAATCCGACCTTTGCCGATGTTACACAGGCAGGCACTTATGGCTCGCTAGAACTGGTGAACGGTAATTGGACTTACACGCTAAATCAGAGCTCAGTACAGAATTTAGATGCCGGCGATCAGGTCACCGATACCATCACGCTTACTGCATCCGATGGTACGGAACAGGATATTGTTATCACTATTACCGGCACCGACGACTTACCTGAAGTCTCTGGTGAGTTTGTTGGCTCGGTCACCGAAGGCAACGAAGGTGATGCACCCGTCACTGCCACCGGCACCCTTGCGATCAGTGATGTGGATAGCGACGATAATCCAACCTTTGCCGATGTTACACAGGCAGGCAACTATGGTTCGCTCGAGCTGGTGAACGGTAATTGGACCTACACCCTTGATCAGTCTGCGGTGCAGAATTTAGATGCCGGCGATCAGGTCACCGATACCATTACCCTGACGGCAAGCGATAACACGCAACAAGATATTGTCATCACCATTACGGGGACCGATGATGCGCCAGAAGTGAGTGGTGAGTTTGTTGGTTCAGTCACCGAAGGAGACGAAGGTGATGCGCCTGTTACTGCCACGGGTACCATTGCGATCAGTGATATCGACGGTGACGATACGCCGACCTTTGCTGATACCACAGCAACCGGCACTTACGGTTCGCTCCAGCTAGTTAACGGTAATTGGACTTACACACTTGATCAGTCTGCGGTGCAAGATTTAGATGCCGGTGATCAAGTCACCGACACCATCACCCTGACCGCAAACGATGGTACTGAGCAAGAT
>NZ_MUFL01000072.1:0-18004 GCF_001995355.1 Salinivibrio sp. PR919
TTCTACGGTAGAAATTGATTTGAGGCAAGAGGGGATCGCAAGAAAATTGGTGAAAAGCTGCTCAGCATAGATTCCCACACTTTTTGCAGGCGTGAAAGCTATCTCGTCGCACGTGATTTGGTGTACCATTGTTACCTTAAACCCCCGCGCTAGCGCCGATACTGACCCTGAAAGCACGCCAACGCTGATACGTCATGCGTCTTTCATCCATCACGTCGTAGAAACGTGCAGTTTGGTGGCGGCAAGCAAGCAACTAGGACAAAGCCCGGATTTTATTCATGGATTTCAAATCAATCCAAGCCTTGATCAGTGATGACATGGCGCAGGTCGATCAAAAAATACTGGCTCAACTCAATTCTGACGTCGCGCTTATTAACCAACTTGGCTTTTACATCGTGAACAGTGGGGGTAAACGCTTACGCCCAATGTTGGCGGTTCTTGCGGCGCGAGCCCTTGGGTATCAAGGTGAAAAACACACCACAGCGGCCGCGTTTATTGAGTTTATTCATACCGCTACCTTGCTTCATGATGATGTGGTCGATGAATCGGATTTACGCCGTGGCAATGCAACGGCCAATGCCATGTTCGGTAATGCCGCCAGTGTGCTGGTCGGCGACTACATCTATACCCGCTCATTCCAAATGATGACCAGTCTGCGCTCGTTGAAGATATTGGATCTGATGAGTGAGGCCACCAATGTGATTGCCGAGGGGGAAGTGCTGCAGTTAATGAACTGTAACGACCCGAATACTAGCGAAGCGAGCTACATGCAGGTGATCTACTCTAAAACCGCACGTCTTTTTGAGGCAGCGACCCAGGTCGGGGCCATTCTCAACGACGCGGATCCAGAGACAGAAAAAGCCTTCCAAGATTATGGCCGCTATTTGGGAACGGCGTTTCAGCTGATTGATGATGTCATGGACTATACCAGCGCGGATGACGAAATGGGTAAGCATGCCGGCGATGATTTAGCCGAAGGGAAACCAACGCTCCCCTTGCTGCATGCGATGCAACACGGTACTGAGCATCAATCGGCTATGATCCGCGAAGCCATTGAGAAAGGGAATGGACGGGACAAACTCGAGACGATTTTAGCCTGCATGGACCAATGTGGCTCCTTGTCCTACACCCGCGAGCGTGCAGAGCAAGAATCAGAAAAGGCGATTCGCGCCCTAGATGGTTTAGCGGATTCGGACTACAAGGCCGCCTTAGTCGCATTGGCAAAATTGGCGGTTAACCGGAATAAGTAACCACAAGCGTCTATTGCTATTTAGCGACAAGCAAGCATAAAAAACGGCGCCTATCGCGCCGTTTTTCCATCGATGAAGGGGCTCTATTTCGCCGCGAATTCTTCACCCATTTGAATGTCTTTACGCAAGGTGTCGAGCATATCGTCCATGGCTTTTTGCTCAAACGCGCTCAGCTCACCGATGCTCAAGATTTCTTCCACACCGTTTTTACCCAGGCGCACCGGTTGGGCAAAGAAGCGCGCGTGCTGACCATCGCCTTCCACGTAGGCACACTCCACCACATTTGACTCACCTTGTAGCGCGCGCACTAGAGATAGGCCGAAACGGCACGCTGCTTGCCCCATCGACAAGGTCGCAGAGCCGCCACCTGCTTTGGCTTCGACAACTTCTGTACCCGCATTTTGGATACGTGGCGTAAGCGCTGCGACTTCTTCGTCAGTAAAGCTCACTCCTTTCACCTGAGACAGCAAAGGCAAAATGGTAACGCCTGAGTGACCGCCGATCACCGGAATGGAAACCTCACGCGGATCCATGCCTTTTAGCTCACCAATAAAAGTTTCAGAGCGAATCACATCCAAAGTGGTGACGCCGAACAATTTGTTTTTATCGTAGACGCCTTTGGCTTTGAGGACATCCGCCGCAATCGCCACTGTCGTGTTCACAGGGTTGGTGATAATACCGACACACGCTTTCGGACAAACATCGGCAATTTTTTCCGCTAAAGACTTAACAATACCGGCGTTTACGTTGAACAGATCTGAGCGGTCCATGCCAGGCTTACGGGCGACGCCTGCAGAAATCAAGACCACGTCCGCGCCTTCCAGCGCTGGGGTTGGATCTTCACCGCTGTAGCCTTTAATAGAAACCGGGGTTGGGATATGGCTTAAATCCACAGCTACCCCAGGGGTAACCGGTGCGATATCGTACAGAGCCAAGTCGGAACCCGCTGGCAGGTTATTTTTTAGCAGTAGGGCTAACGCCTGACCAATGCCTCCCGCGGCGCCAATCACAGCAACTTTCATGTCGTTCTCCTTTCGATATTTCTTATAGTCCGGATCCGGTCCGGCTTCTGTTCGGGCACAAATCGCCACGTAATGGTGCGAACTGTGGGCTCATCATATGCCCGCCTATGCGTGCACTCAAGCGTCAAGCGGTGATGATCAGCCAAAGCTCTCATTTTTCTTTTTGCTGCGTTGAAATCGCGTGAATCGAGTTAGGAACAGTGATGCTGTCGCCAATTTGTGGGGTCAGCAATTGCCCTTCGGTGAATGTATATGCAAAATAGCCACTCGTTTGTCATTGCGAGTCAGCCGTCATGCGTAACTCAGAAAAACAAGACCAATTGGTTCGGGCGTTTAAAGCCATCCTCAAAGAAGAAAAGTTCAGTTCTCAGGGCGAGATCGTGGAAGCCTTACGTGCTCAAGGATTTGAGGGCATTAACCAGTCGAAAGTGTCGCGCATGTTGACCAAGTTCGGCGCTGTGCGTACCCGAAATGCCAAGATGGAGATGGTGTACTGCCTTCCTATCGAATTGGGCGTACCTACTACAGGCAGCGCATTGCGCGAGTTAGTGATGGAAATCGACTATAACGAAGCGGTTGTCGTCATTCACACTGGTCCAGGCGCGGCACAATTAATTGCCCGTTTACTGGACTCTCTTGGCAAAGCTGAGGGGATTTTGGGCGCCGTCGCTGGGGATGACACCATCTTTATCACACCCACCCGTGGCACCACCACAGAGGCACTGTTTGAAGCCGTCTGTGATCTGTTTGAATACCACTACTAATCTTTTTGTCAGGCAGCGTGATCCCGCTGCCTGTCTGTCTTTTCCCCTCTTCGCTACACACCTTTTCACACAAAAGCGATAACATCCTTTTAATTTTTCTTTATCGCTCTGTTACTATCGGCGTTTGACCGCCAACAAACGATTAACGCATTGGCCACCCATCGGCCCATTATAATTAACGGTTAGGTACTCATCGTTGACACTGATGTCATTGTCTACAGGCTATGCTTTGTGACAGAGAGTACCCTTTTCTCGGGACATTGCTGCCGCTCTCGCGGTGCAAATGATAATAAGGACAAACTGCATGACGAAGACAAGTCAATCGTCTCCTGATGTGCAAGACATGGTCGCGCAAGCGGATACAGGTGCGCGCTCACCTCATGGACTGCCGGGACGCATTTTATGGCTGGTACCACTTTTTTGGTCACTGTTTCAGCTATGGTATGCCTCACCTCTCCCCTTTATGCTCGATTTTGGTGTCCTCAATGACACCGAAGCTCGCGCGGTTCACCTCGCTTTCGCGATGTTCTTGGCCTACACCGCTTATCCTGCATTAAAAACCTCTCCCCGCGATCGTATCCCCCTACTCGACTGGGTATTCGCCTTAGCGGGAAGCTTTGCCGCAGGGTATTTATTCTTATTTTATAACGATCTAGCTGGACGCGCCGGCGCTTATACCGACGTGGATATCACGGTCGCTGCCATTGGTATGGTGTTGATGCTTGAGGCGACCCGCCGTGCACTTGGCCCCCCATTGATGGTGGTCGCCGGTGTATTCTTGCTCTACACCTTCGCCGGTCCCTACATGCCGGATGTGATCGCACATAAAGGGGCGAGCTTAAATAAAGCCATGTCGCATCTGTGGCTCACCACGGAAGGGGTTTTCGGGGTGGCGCTGGGCGTCTCTACCTCGTTTGTATTCCTGTTTGTCCTGTTCGGGGCATTACTCGATCGTGCCGGTGCCGGCGGCTACTTCATTAAAGTGGCCTTCTCGCTACTCGGTCACATGCGCGGTGGCCCCGCCAAAGCCGCGGTAGTCGCGTCCGGCCTGTCCGGTTTGGTCTCAGGTTCATCGATTGCCAACGTAGTGACTACTGGGACCTTTACCATACCCTTGATGAAACGTGTGGGCTTCCCGAGCCATAAAGCCGGCGCGGTTGAGGTAGCCGCCTCGACCAATGGCCAGCTCACCCCACCCATTATGGGGGCTGCCGCGTTCTTGATGGTGGAATACGTGGGGATTTCCTACGTCGAGGTAATTAAAGCCGCACTACTGCCTGCGCTTATCTCCTACATCGCTCTGATTTACATCGTGCACTTAGAAGCGTGTAAGGCTGGGATGCAGGGCCTACCGCGCCGCCACACCAGCACCTTGCTACAAAAACTGTTCTCATTTATGACCGTGTTTGTGGGCTTGCTGGTCCTCAGTGCCGCGGTCTATTACGGCATCGGTTGGACCAAAGATGTGTTCGGTGCCATGGCAACCGTTATCATTGGTCTGCTGACATTAATCGCTTATGTGCTGTTGGTGCGCTATTCCGCTCAGTACAAATCCGAAGCGGCAGAAGACCCGGCCGCCGCCGATTTATCCGAAGTGCCGGAGCCAGGCCCAACCGTACGTTCTGGCTTGTACTATTTGTTGCCTATTGGCGTATTGGTTTGGTGTTTGACCGTCGAACGCTTCTCACCGGGTTTGTCCGCATTTTGGGCGACGGTGTTTATGATCTTTATTATTCTCACCCAGCGCCCGCTGATTGCTTACTTCAATCAACGGACCAACTTTAAAGAAGAAATCCGCGACGGTGTGGTCGATATGGCCGAAGCCTTTGTGACCGGTGCACGTAACATGATAGGTATCGGCGTTGCCACTGCGGCTGCGGGGATTGTGGTGGGTACCGTCACCCTCACTGGCATCGGTCTAGTGATGACGGACTTTGTCGAGTTTATCTCCGGCGGCAACATCTTCTTGATGCTGCTGTTTACCGCGGTCATCAGCTTGCTATTGGGGATGGGTCTACCGACTACCGCCAACTATATCGTGGTCTCCACCCTGATGGCGCCAGTGATTGTTACCTTAGGCGCACAACAAGGGCTGATCATTCCCTTGATTGCGGTACACTTGTTCGTGTTCTACTTTGGTATCCTTGCCGATGACACGCCACCGGTCGGCTTGGCAGCCTTTGCCGCGGCGGCCATTGCTAAATCCGACCCGATACGTACCGGTGTGCAGGGCTTTACCTACGACATACGTACCGCCATCCTGCCGTTTATGTTTATTTTCAACACTCAGTTGTTGTTGCTAGACCTAGAGGGCCCCATTCACCTGATCTTAACCGTGGTGTCGGCAACCATCGCAATGCTGGCTTTTTCCGCGGCGACACAAGGGTGGTGGCTCACCAAGAATAAATGGTGGGAAACCGCACTACTTCTAGTGATCACCTTCTCGCTCTTCCGCCCCGGCTTTTGGTGGGACGAAGTGTACCCACCGACCACCAGCTATCCGGGCACTGAATTAGTGCGTATCGCAGGCACCTTGCCTGAAGGCGAGCCGTTACAGCTGGAAGTGGAAGGGGAAAACTTCTTTGGTGAGCAGATAGCGAAACATGTCGTGCTCCCCATCGATCACAGCTTGGAAAGCGGCGAAGCACGCATCAGTGACACAGGCCTCATGCTCCGTGAGGAAGATGGCAAACTCTTGGTAGATATGATTCAGTTTGGCAGTGATGCAGACAAAGCAGGCATCGATTTTGATTGGCAAATCAAAGCCGTGACTGTCGATAATGTCCGCCCATGGAAAGAATGGGTCTTCGTGCCAACTTTGTTGCTCTTGGCATTACTCGGCTGGAATCAACGCCGTCGCATTCGCCAAGCCTAGTGTTAAGGGCACGTGTTTTACCGCGTGCCCTTTTCTTTTTTAGACCGTAAAGGATATCGCTATGTATAAACACATCTTGGTTCCGGTTGACCTCAATGATGAGAGCTTTGCTGACAAGGCCGTCGATCATGCGGTCTGGCTGGCCAGCCAATCTGGCGCAAAAATACACCTACTGACTGTGCTGCCGGGCATTCATAATTCGATGGTGGCCTCTTATTTCCCGGAAGACGCCGCCAACAAAATGAAACGCGATATGAAGCGAAACTTACAAGGCTTTGCGGATAAATACGTGCCAAAAACCATCGCCTGTGAGGTGTCAATTGCGGAAGGGAAACCTTACAAGGGGATCATTAAAACCGCCGAGCGTATTGGCTGCGATCTCATCGTGATGCCAAGCCACAAACGTTCACGCGTCAATAAAATGATGCTCGGCTCCGTCGCCGCCAAAGTGCTCGAAGGGGCGACAGTGCACGTGA
The DNA here is from genome assembly GCF_001995355.1 of Salinivibrio sp. PR919. Classification (NCBI taxonomy): domain Bacteria; kingdom Pseudomonadati; phylum Pseudomonadota; class Gammaproteobacteria; order Vibrionales; family Vibrionaceae; genus Salinivibrio; species Salinivibrio sp. PR919. Next base: position 6,388 of record NZ_MUFL01000072.1, read on the forward strand.
TGGTACTCAAACCTTAGCTGTGTAGTGCTCAGGCATGCTTGCGCTTGCCTGAGCACCGTTCATCGTTCGCGTTGGTCATAGCCCCAACGTGGCACCAGCTGTTGCTCAGCACCGACATGATCCAAAATACGCGCTACCATAAAGTCGATGAGATCATCTATCGACTGGGGTTGATGATAAAAACCCGGCGCGGCTGGCATAATCGTCACCCCCATTTGCGAGAGCTTGTGCATGTTCTCAAGATGCAAGGTCGAAAAGGGCGTCTCACGCACCACCAACAGAAGTTGTCCGCGCTCTTTAAGCACCACATCCGCCGCCCGTTCAATCAGGTTATCGGACAAGCCATGCGCAATCGACGCCAATGAACCGGCGGAGCAAGGGCATACCACCATTTGCTTCGGTGCCGCTGACCCTGAGGCAACTGGCGAAACCAATCCTCTTTGCCACACACCACTAGCTTATCCGTGTTGCACTGTAAATGTTCTACCAATACCTTTTTGGCCGCGTCAGGCCCGGCAGGCAATTTCAGGCCATGTTCGGTGGCTAACACCACACGTGCTGCCGATGAGATCAATAAGAAAACCTGATAATCCTGTGCAAGCAGGCATTCGAGCAAACGTAGCCCGTATGGCGCGCCAGAGGCACCTGTCCACGCCAGAGTGATGCGTTTATCCGCCATGCTTTTCCCCTTTATCGCCGAGCGCGTTAAGCAGCTTGTCGTGAATACCACCAAAGCCACCATTACTCATCACCAACACGGTATCGCCTGCTTGGGCTTGCTCACATAAAGCGGTTACCAACCCATCAATATCGGCATGAATATGCGACGGCTGCTCGCAGCTATCCACCACCGCTTCAAGCGACCAATCCAGCCCTTGGGGTTGGAACAAGAACACTTGGTCAGCACGAGCCAACGACGCCGCCAGCGTGTCTTTGTGAACCCCTTGCTTCATGGTATTGGAACGTGGCTCTAACACCGCCAGAATGCGACCATTACCGACTTTCGCGCGTAACCCCTCAAGGGTCAGTCGAATCGCCGTCGGGTGATGAGCAAAGTCATCATACACAGTGACACCGGCTTGCTCACCACGCCACTCAAGGCGTCGCTTGGTATTGATAAAGGTCTCGAGCGACTGACAGGCTAAGTCAGGCGTTACGCCCACATGACGCGCTGCCGCAATGGCCATTAACGCGTTACGTACATTGTGATCACCAACTAAGTCCCAGTTCACATCCCCAACATGCTCGCCGGCAAAATACACCGAAAAATGATTGCCGGCTGGATCTTTTTTCACCGTCTGCCATTGTCCATCTGGTCCTGCATAAACGCATTCACTCCAGCACCCCATGGCAAGCGTCTCTGCGACATTGGCATCGTCCGAGGGCGCAATGATTTGGCCAATCCCCGGCACAGTGCGCACCACATGGTGGAATTGCTTTTGAATCGCGGCCAAATCATCAAATATGTCGGCATGGTCGAACTCAAGGTTGTTGATCACCAAGGTTTTCGGTTGGTAATGAACAAACTTGGAGCGTTTATCAAAAAACGCGCTGTCATATTCATCGGCTTCTACCACAAAAAATGGGCTATCGGCCAATCGTGCCGAGCCATTAAAATTCCCCGCGACACCGCCAATCAAGAAACCGGGCGCGTAGCCGCAATCTTCTAAGATCCATGCCAACATGCTAGCGGTAGTGGTTTTACCATGTGTGCCAGAAACCGCCAGCACCCAGCGGTCTCGTAATAAGAAATCATGCAACCATTGCGGGCCTGAGGTATACGGTAAACCTTGGTTTAGTACCGCCTCAACACAGGGATTGCCACGACTCATTGCATTACCAATCACCACAAGGTCCGGAGCGGGAGCAAGCTGAGCCGGATCATAACCTTCGATAATCTCAATACCTTGAGATTCGAGTAACGTACTCATCGGGGGGTAAACATGGCTATCAGAGCCCGTCACCCTGTGTCCCAATTGTTTTGCGAGCATCGCGGCGCCACCCATAAAGGTGCCACAGATGCCGAGAATATGAATATGCATAGCCTTCACTGTGTTGTATTGGTTGCTCAGCCATCCGGCATAAGGCTGTCATTATGCCTTGGATTGGCGCTTGGGTCTTATCGCTTGCGTACATCTGACATGGTTTTTATGTGGCGATCACACTTCCCTTGCTTCATGTATTTCTTCAGTACGATTAAAAAGTCGCTGGCGCTAGAATATCAGCGATTTTAAGAGGCAGCTGACTGCCCATGTATCCGATTGCATCAGAAAGAAAGTTCATCATCATTAAGGATTGAGAATGCCCGACATTAAGACCCTCGGCGAGTATATTGTTGAGAAACAGCACGCCTTCCCGCACGCCAGCGGTGATTTATCTTCTCTTCTCGCCTCCATCCGTCTGGCCGCCAAAATTGTTAACCGTGAAGTCAACAAAGCCGGTCTGGTCGATATTGCCGGCGCGATTGGCACAGAAAACGCACAAGGCGAAGAGCAGCAAAAGCTCGATGTCTACGCCAACGAAAAGTTTAAAGCCGCCATGGAAGCCCGCGACCACGTCTGTGGCGTTGCCAGCGAAGAGGAAGATGAAGCGGTTATTTTCAACAAGCAGCTCAACCGTAACGCCAAATACGTCGTCCTCATCGATCCACTGGATGGCTCCTCTAACATTGATGTTAATGTGTCTGTTGGCACCATTTTCTCTATCTACCACCGCGTATCGCCGGTGGGTACTCCCCCCACCGAGGAAGACTTCTTACAGCCCGGCCACCGCCAAGTGGCTGCCGGTTACGTCATTTACGGCTCATCGACCATGTTGGTTTACACCACGGGCGATGGCGTGCACGGGTTTACCTATGACCCGTCGCTTGGGCTATTCTGCTTGTCGCATGAGAACATGACCATTCCTCAAGACGGTAACATCTACTCGATTAACGAAGGGAACTACATCAAATTCCCACAAGGCGTCAAAAAATATATCAAGTACTGTCAAGAAAACGTCCCTAATGAGAAGCGTCCCTACACCTCACGCTATATTGGCTCTTTGGTCGCGGACTTTCACCGCAACCTGCTAAAAGGCGGTATTTACTTATACCCCAGCACACTTGCCTATCCCAACGGCAAGCTACGCTTGCTTTACGAGTGCAACCCCATGGCGTTTATTATTGAGCAAGCGGGTGGTAAAGCGACCGATGGTACCCAGCGCATACTGGATATCGATCCGAAAGAATTGCACCAACGCGTGCCTTTCTTTGTCGGCTCCAGCAATATGGTGGACAAAGTGGGTGAATACCTCGAACGCTACCCTGATCACGACGATAACTAAGTGCGGTGAGACGGTGAGATTTCACCGCAATTTATGATTAAGAGGCGACCACAGCGGTCGCCTCTGTTATTTTCACGCTCGGTGGTTATAATTGGCACACACTTTTTTGATAAACAAAAGGACATCCCATGAGCCTGAACCAGGTCCCAGCGGGCAAAGATCTGCCTGAAGATATTTATGTGGTGATTGAAATTCCTGCCAACGCCGATCCAATTAAGTACGAAGTCGACAAAGACAGCGGCGCCGTATTCGTTGATCGCTTCATGGCAACGCCTATGTTCTACCCATGTAACTATGGCTATGTAAACCACACCTTGTCTTTGGACGGCGACCCAGTTGACGTGCTGGTACCAACCCCATTCCCATTGGTACCCGGCTCAGTGATCCGCTGCCGCCCTGTTGGTGTGCTCAAAATGACCGACGAGTCTGGTGAAGATGCCAAAGTGATCGCGGTACCGCACAGCAAGCTGACCAAAGAGTACGATCACGTGAAAGACGTGAACGACCTGCCTGAGCTGCTAAAAGCACAAATCACGCACTTCTTCGAGCGCTATAAAGAGCTAGAAGCTGGCAAATGGGTGAAGGTAGACGGTTGGGAAGATGCCCAAGCGGCAAAAGACGAAATCCTGTCTTCATTTGAGCGCGCGCAAAAATAATAGCGCCATCGCCATGAAGCTAGAAGCCCGCGTCAACACGCGGGCTTTTTTCTATTTAATCTCAAACTGATAGAGTAGATCCACCGCCTGATCGACTCCCGACACCGCTTCTAGATAAAGATCTTTCATCAATCGATAGCGCACCGTGAACACCCCTATCGCATCAAAGATCCCCACCCCATACTTCACTTCCAAGTCAGGCAGAATATATCCCGAGACCTCGACTTTTTGCTCATCGCCGGCGCCAGAGGTATCAAGAGTGAGATCCTCGACTCCAAACGCCTGACCAATTTCGCCTACCAGTTTGCCACTTTGCGCCAAGCCCAAACCAATCAGCATAGAGGTCATATTGGCATCACCGGCGCCAGCATCAAGTGCTCGGCCGCGTAACAGGTATGACAAGGCATTGGCCTGCGAACCGGCCGGATCCATAAATACAGTCGCCACCGGCTCATCGGCAGGTCCTGTAAGTCGGATCCCCGCGATGACATCGCCCTCAGTGCGCTCGGGATTGCGAATCGCTTCGACTTGCAAATACGGCTGATCAGCAGGGCCATTAAATAAGATTTCCCCTTTACGGATAATCAAATCTTGTCCAAATGATCGATAGGTTCCTTCCAACAAGCTCACGTTACCGACAATCAAGGCGCCTTTACGGTTGTTCTTAATGTTAAGCTCTCCTGCCAAGCGCGACTTCAAACCAAACGCCGCCAGCCGAACTTCATCACCAAGCACTAAGCGTACATCCGTGACCAAATTAAAAGGAACCGCATCTTTTTGTTCCGCGTCTTCAGGCTCATAGTTTTGATTGAGGATCACCGTATCATCCGACACAGTGACGGCCGACTCCGGCAAGTGCTCCACCTCAATCCGTCCCCATGGCACCTCAATATTCCCCCGAATCGCCACTTGTTCTGGGGTTGCTGAAACCGTTAAGTCAGGCGCAACATCAAGACGGACCATCGGCGGCACATTCACTCGCAACGTATCGCCCGCGACATTCAGATTAAACAACCAACCTCTCACGGTCGGCCACCGACCCTCACCTTTGAGGCGTAAGGTGCCATCGGGAGTAATCAGCTGGCCGGTTAACTGTCCCTGCTGACCATCAAGGTTGACCGTCACCTGCCCGTCATTAACATCAACCGGCGATGATAACCCTTTCACACGTAATGCGCTGATATCCAGCTCGCCAAAGACTTTCGGCAATGTAATCGGACCTTGAACGCGTAAGTTAGCATTCACTTCGCCATTAACATCGGCCTGTTTGTCACCGCCGAGTAACGGCTCCAGCTTGGCAAGTTGCACCGCATTCATGTGCACATTCCCATCAATCGTACGTGTCGACGCTAACAGATCATTCAAGGTAAAGGCTGAAGCCAGTGTGCCACCCTCAGATAAGGTGAGTGCCAACGCACCTTGCAGTGCATCTTGATGCCAACGCGCATTGAAGTTGGCATGCTGCCAGCCAATCACCAGTGGCGTGTCGGCCTGCTGGCGCAGATTGCCATCCGCGATATCAATCGAGGCTTGTACATCCGGCGAGGCGTCAGGCTGCCAACGTGCATGAACCACGGCATTGGCACGTGTATCAAGCAGCCATTCCGGCGGTAAGAAGGCAGCGATTTGCTTCGCTTCAAAGCCTTCAATCTTGGCGGCCACCTCCCCTTGCTCGCCGATTGTCGCCGGTTGCGATAAGCACAAAGACGTTGCTTGCCACTGCCAACAATGTTCGCCAACCTCGGTTTGCATATCAGTGAAACTAAACGCAATGGGTACCGCACTTTGCTGCACAATGTCGCCAAGTTCTTCCACGTTCACCGATGTATCAAGTAGTTTACCTTTCCAGCCAGTGTCTCGGGCCAATGCACCTTCAACACGTAACGCGCCAGACGCCGGCGCCCCTTGCCAGCGCAAATCCAGCTGGTGTGCCGCTTCATCACCGCGCACGGTTAAATCAAGGTTGTCTAAGCGCGCGGTTTGATAGCGCCCGCCTAATACCGACACCGTCAGCTCGCCGCCTAAGCGATCTTTTACGGCCAGATCACCGTCTACCGTTAGCTGATTAATGCGCACATCTTGCCAACGCAATTGCTTAGCATGAAGCGCCAACTTTGCGGTTGGCTGTGCAAACGGCCCGCTCAATCGTGCATCGCCACGGATCACACCAGTGAGCATGGGCAAGGATTGCGACAAATCGGCAATATCGACCGACAGTCCCATTTGCCACTCATCACGCACTTGCCCTTGTGCCGTGACGTGATTGGGACCATGCGACAGCGTCAGTCCCGGCGTCGACACGCTCGGCTGGCCATCGCCATCACGATCATGCGCGTTAAGTGCGCCCGCGACCGCTAGAGGCAGTTTTTGTAACTCCCCATGCACCACCAACGTAGGCACCGACACATCCCAGCCGCCTTGGGCGGTTAAGCGACCACGATGGCTGATTGCACCGGTTAAATCCCCCGTGACCTCTGGCCATTGCTGCTGAGGTTGGATGTTGGCAAACCCTAACTCAGCTTGCCAAAAAGGCTCGCTGGACCAATCCACGCTGGCACGACCGGCCACCTTACCTCCAAGCGTATTAGCTTCAAGCTGCGAGAGGGTCAGCGCCGTTAGACTGCCTTGGCCGGTTAAATTCAGCTGGGTGGTCGGAATCTCAGGGCCCTCGACGCCGGTTTGTAAACCGAGCTGATAGTCGGACAAATCCCCATCGGCGTGAAATTGTAGCTCGCGTAATGCCGCGATCGCTTCCCCCGTCAGCGGCCAAGCCAAGGCTTTGCTCTGCAACTGCACCGCAAAAGGTAAGTTTGCCGCCAGCAGGTTTGCCTCTCCTTCCAGCGTCGCCGTCACCGGTCCGTGCGCATTCGCGTTTAGCTCAAGCGCGGCTAGGCTTCCAGAGGCCGACAGTGATAAAGCTTGGCCTTGAAGCGGGGAAAGATTACTGGTCAACTGGGCTTGTAAGGTAAGTGGGTACTTACCTTTAAGTGTAATATCACCTGCAAGGCTTGCCGTGCCTTGGGGGGCGGTCACCGAGAAACTATCAATAGTCACCGCGCTGCCTCGAACGCTACCCGCCAAAGATAACGCTGAGAGGGTTTGTACTGTGCCCGCTTCAATCCGCGTATCTTGCAGGCGAAGCTGCTCCACCTCGATAGCCAGCGGCAGCGCCACCGTGGGTAACTCCAGGCCTGGGTAATGCCATGGCGTGCTTGCCACCGCGCTATCCGGTTTACCGACCGCTTGGTCGGTATTGTCTTGGGGCTCACTCGGCAGGATCACCACTAGCTGCTGCCAATCGGTCGGCGATAAAGTTAAGGTGTCGCCAACAAAATGCACGCCACCTTGCAATTGATGCCAACTCACCGACTGTCCAGCGACCTGAATCGCCACATCCTTAAAGGCAAAGGCATTGATGTGAATAGGCAGCGGCGCTTGGATAGCCGACGTGGATACGTCTTGCGAGGATGTATCCTCCTCACTCACGGGCAAATCAATATCGAGCGTGACCCCCTCGGCGGCCAATTGATCAATACAAAGCGCAGGCGTCAGTAAGCACTTACCTTGGATGACAAGCCTTAGCTGTTCGGCATTCAGTCGTAGCTGCTCATCATCATAGCGCACCCCTTGCAGCACGAAGCCGGTGAGTAGACTGCCGTCGGCCTCATCGACTGATAACGCAGGTAGCGCTTTCTGCGCACCCCAAATCCCGACCTGCAAGCCCACTGGTGTAAAAAGTGCGGCCGCTACCAGCCCCACCAAAGAAAAAATACTGATTAACGCAATAAACGTTAGCCTGACTAACCAACGACTCATAACTCAGGCCCTAGCGTAAGGTGTATACGAAAATCATCATCGTCATTATCAAAACCACGCGCGACATCAAGACGAATCGGACCTACCGGCGATGACCAGCGAATACCGGTACCAGCCGCACGCTTCCACGATAAATTGTGGGTCCACGCGTCACCACCATCAGCAAATAACGCCCACCACCAGTTGCCACCTAGACGATATTGGTACTCCAACGTACCGGTTAACATGTAGCGGGCGCCACTGAGCTGACCGCTGTCATCGACAGGGGAAACGGTTTCAAAAGCATAACCGCGAATACTGTTATCGCCCCCGGCGAAAAAGCGTAACGATGGCGGCGCTTCACTGAACTCTTCAGAAATCAGGGCACCACCATCAACGCGTAATAAGCCGCGATGGTTTTTATTGAGGCTACGAATCCACGCACTCCGCCCTTGCAAGCGCACCAAACTAATATCGGACAGCCAAATCGGATCGGCCGCTTCCAATGTAATAGATTGTTTGTCTCCCCAATGCGGCATTAATCCACCGCGAGCGCGGGTGCGGGTAAAATTGATCCCTGGCAGCACCACGCTGACGCTATCTTCATCTAGCCCTTGGGTGTAGTCTTCATAAAGCCAGCGTAACGAAACACTGCGTTGCCAGCCGGTATCATACAGCCAATGCCTGGAAATCGAGGTCGATACCTCAAGGCTGGAGGTATCGCGTTGTTCGGTATTTTGTAACCCTAACTGCACTTGATAATACTCGCGAGAAACATCCTCCAAGGGAACCTTGTAGGTAGAGGTCAACGTCTGCTCGGGCTCAGAAATCGCCAATGATGTGGTGATACTGTGACCGCGTGAGTTATACCAAGGCTTGCGCCAATTAAACTTGAGCCGCGGGCCAATGTCGGTGGAATACCCGACCCCAGTTTCAAATTTGTTGCGTGCTTCGGGGGTCAGTGTCACCTTGATCGGCACTTCAGTGTCTTCGGCTTCTTCCATGTCTGCTTGGACTAACGCACTGGAAAACCACCCGGTGTTGGCAAGCGCTTGGTTAAACTCACCCAATGCCGACACGCGATACGGCTCGCCCGGGGAAAAATCACGTAAAGTGTCGAGACGCTGCAACTGAATTTGCGCACCTTGGTAGCGAATCGCGCCAAAGTGGTAACGCTTACCACTGGCAAAGTGCAGACGAATAAACGCTTGTTGGCGGGTGGGAGAGACTTCGAGACGTGTCTGCGTAAAACGACCGTCAAAGTATCCCTTTTTCACCGCCAAGCTTTGGATTTGGCTTTTCAGGGACTCATAGTCTCCGTGGTTAAGAATCGCGCCCGGCTGCGGCCCGTCAGCCTTGAGAGCATGAAAATCGTCATCCATGCCCGCTTCACCGCTAAACACCACATCCACTTGTGCCAAACGAACGGGTTTGCCCGGATCAACCTTGACTTCCAGCGTAGCGTCTCCGTCCATTTGCATAGTGATCTTAGGCTGATAAAACCCCACCGCTTGCAGTGCTTTACGCACATCCTGCTCAACACGGGCAATAAACCGGTAGGAGCCGTCCCGCTCTTCTGGAGCAATCGCGGCTAAATAGGTCTCGACATTGTCTTGTGCAATACCATCGAGCCCTTCAATATCAATGTCGACTTCCGCATGGGCGATGCTAGATATCACGCTGATAGCGATCGCGAATAGGGGGAATAGCCGTATATTCATGCAGTGAGATCCAATACCCGGGTGTCGCCCGGCTAAATTGATGATATCTTGCCATATTACGTGTTGAGCGGGGCAGGATGCCAGCATCATGTTGATGACAAGATGCGGAATCCATGCCTGTATGCCAACCCACTGACGCGCACAGCAGTCCGCTTTGCGCTTTTACACCACAGCAGTCAAAGGATGCCTATGTCGATGCAATCTTCCTTTACCCAACCCGAGAATGCGATAGCCGATCGCACCGACCCGATTGTTCCAGCCGAACCGCACGCGGTCTTTAATCAGCCTATCACGGCCACCCCCGCGGCCGGTCAAAAACAGGTTATTTTTGGCATGGGCTGTTTTTGGGGTGCCGAACGCAAATGGTGGCAACAGCCGGGTGTCGTGATGACCTCGGTCGGATACAGTGGCGGCGTCACCCAACACCCGCGTTATCAAGACGTCTGCACGGGACAAACCGGCCATGCCGAAGTGGTCAATGTGATTTTCGACCCGTCCGTGGTGAGTTTAGACACCCTACTGGCGGTGTTCTGGGAAAACCACGATCCGACCCAAGGCATGCGTCAAGGCAATGACATTGGCCCGCAATATCGTTCCGCGATTTACTATTGTGATCCGGCGGACCAAGCTAGCGTCGAGGCAAGTCTGGCGACCTATCAAGCGGCATTGAGAGAGGCCGGCAAGCCCGATGCGGTCACCACTGAGATCGCACCGGCTGGCGCTTACTACTTTGCTGAAACTGACCACCAGCAGTATCTACACAAAAACCCGCAAGGCTACTGCGGCTTAGGTGGCACAGGTGTGTGTTTCCCACCACAATAAGCCTTTGGCAATTAACCACTGCTAAATGGCTAGGCGTAAAAAAACACGTCCGTTTGGACGTGTTTTTCAGTGTGGCGATGTTTATGCGGTAATGGCCATGGCTTTAATTTCTTTATTCACCTCAGTCATCACCGACAGTGCACGTTTATCACTATGCCCGGGCGGCAGTAAACGTCCACCATCAAACTCAAACGCGCCTACACCTTCAATATAGAGTCGGCCCTTAAAAAATCGTTTCACATACCGCGCAATCTGGGTTGGCCGATATTGACGAAAGATTCTGAGCATAAGGATCCCTTTCTTGTTCTCAAAGTCTGTCTAAGCAGACCGAAACGGCAATTCATTTCTTTCACAGTCACGATGACCGTATGATATTGCCACCTTGGAGCGCCGCATATTATCTGGCAATCTCCGCGTATAAAGCTAAGCAAGCAAAGTGCCACCTCAATAAGATGGCAATCACAGCATTAGAGCCTGCTAGCGAACAGAAGTTCCCGATTTAGATAAATACGTTTTGCAGCGTAAGTTCGATCGACGCAGAAAAGTCCGATCTTGCGCACGGATTAACCTTTGCCACTTGGCACAACTCACCGTCTGGCGTAACCATAGATAACTTGGCACCTGATGCCAAATAATGACCACAGACATGGATGATAAAGAATGAAAAAGACCACCCTACTTGCTCTCACCTTTGCGCTATTCACAGGCACCAGTTGGGCGCATACGATCCAAAATGGTGCACCTTTACCTTCAGCCAAAGTCGCCGAGCACGGCGAGCTGACCTTGAATGGCGACGATATTGTTTATCAAGCTTGGCAAACCGAACAACTGCCGGGCAAAGTACGCGTGATCCAAGCCATCGCCGGACGCAGCAGCGCCAAAGAAATGAATGCCCCCTTGATGGAAGCCATCACAGCCGCAGACTTTGACGACTCTCGCTACCAAACCACCACCATCATTAATCAAGATGATGCGATTTGGGGCACCGGCGGTTTTGTTAAATCGTCGGCAGAAGACAGTAAGCGGGATTTTAGTTGGTCCTCAATTGTGCTCGACGAAAACGGCAGTGTCGCACAGGCGTGGCGCTTAAAAGAAGAAAGCTCGCTGATCGCGGTACTCGACGACCAAGGCACGGTGCGTTTTGTCAAAGAGGGCAAATTAAGTCCCGACGAGGTGAACCAAGTGATTAGCTTAGTGACTCAACTGGTCAATCAATAGTGCCATGCGCGGGCAAAGCCCGCGTTTTTCAACACTTGGCGTCGATGGTGATAATTGTTATGTTATTACATTACTCTTAAA
>NZ_MUFL01000073.1:0-17224 GCF_001995355.1 Salinivibrio sp. PR919
ATACTGCCCAGCACATCGACAAACGGAACATTGAGGCTAGCGGCCGCAAACGCTGCGGGCGCTTGGTTAAGTGCCGCGGCAACCAAGGTACCACCAGCGCTGGAGCCAACAGCCGCGACTGCACGTTGTCCATCTTGATAGCGGCCCATCGCTTTGGCGACATCAATAAAATCTTGGATGCCATGCTTTTTATTCATCCCGCTGCCCGCTTGGTGCCATGTTGCACCGTAATAGCCTCCGCCACGCACATGCGCAATCGCATAGATGACGCCTCTGTCCATTAGCGAGACGGTTTGCGGCATAAAATACGGCTTCATGGTAAAGCCATACGCGCCATATCCATAAAGCACGACTGGCGATGACGGGGTCAGCGCATCTTTACGATATGCCAAGGTGACAGGAATACGATGCGGTCCAACGTATAAGCGCTCAGAGTGATAGCGAGACGCGTCAAAGTCGGGGTAATGATCGGCACTGACTTCACGACGCGTGCCGGATTTAAGATCCAGCGCTTCCCATCGTGGTGGCTGTACGAGCGACATACTGCGAATAAACAACTGATTGCTCGCATAGTCGCCTCCGCGCGCAAACCAAGCGACCTGCCCTTGTGCCGCCAAAGGCTGCTTAACCACGCGCTCACCGTCTGCATTAAGTAAGATAAACCACTGCTCACCCTCTTGCTGTTGGGTGAGGACAATGCCATCTTCGAAGAGGTAAAACGTGTTTAATTCAGCGCCCGACTTGGGGGCATAAATGACTTGCCAATCGTTCGGCGTCGCGACGGCAGCACGATAAAACTGCTTGGTTCCTTGGTGGTTGCTCAGCATCCAAAACGCATCATCGGTCTTATCGAGGTAGTATTCGACATTGGGTTGGCGCGCTTTGAGCGGTGCAGACAGGCTGCCTTCATTCAGACGGAGCAGACGCTGTTCGGTCGACGATTCATTGTTGACTTGCACAATGGCCGTATCTGTGTGGCTAGCACGGTATACCGACAACAACCACGCAGGATCGACTTCTTCATACACCAGGCTATCGCCACCGATGGTGCCTATTTCATGGCGGAACAATTGATATGGGCGTGCAGTTTCCGCGTCTTTACCGACATAGTAGAGCTGCTGATTATCCGGCGACCAAATGACAGACGCATCAGCCTCGGTGGCAATAATATCGGTTTGCCCTGATTGGCAGTTGATCAGCACGATGCGGTAGTCTTCCTCACCGTGAATATCCTCGGCAATGGCGAGCCATTGTCCATTGGGACTTAACGACCAACTTCCCAGCTGGTAATACGCATGCTCAGCAGCTCGCGCCTCAATGTTGAGCAATGTCGACCCTTTTTCGCTGCCTGCTTCTTTTTCGCGAACAGCTTCTTTTTCGCGAACGGCTTCTTGTTTGCTGACGGCTTTGCGCATACGCAGCACGCGCTCACCATTAACCCGTGTTTGCAAAAATTCGCGACCATCGCGCGTTAACCAAGGTGTGGAGCCAGTTTTCGGTGTGCGCTGCCATTCATTCAACAACTCATCGCGAAGCGATTGACTCGCCATCAGAGACTGTTGTGCATGCTGATTTTGGCGTTCCAGATATGACCGAATTTTATCCTGTTGATGGGTCACATCTTGCAGCCACGAAAATGACGACAACGTATTCGTTTCATCATCGCTATGGCTCAATGACGACACAAACAAAAGCCCGATTAACAGCGTATTCACTAACTTCATGTTATAAAAACATTAAATTGGGGTAAGTTCAGGGCGCGCATCATAGATGCAAATACGATTGAGATCAATTATCATTTGTAACGTTATTTGAGGCAGATCTCATTCAGTCATATTGACTGCAATAACGCGTTGTTATTCAAGCTGTAACGAGATAAAAGGCAATGATGAAGCGAAAACGACCTATCACCCTACACGTGCCAACTCAAACACTTGGATTGCTGATAATCGTCGCACTCGTGTGTGTGGGTGTTCATTATTCGTCACTTGCCGAGACGTGGATGTGGCAGCGCAGTGCACTGGCTTCAGGCCAAGCGTGGCGCGTGGTGACGGGTAATTTTATTCATCACAACCTCTTCCATCTGCTGACCAACATGACGGGATTAGGCGTATTCGGCCTGATGTTTTATCGCCATATCAGCGCCGGTACGCTGGCGTCGCTGATCTTGTGGCTTGCGTGTGTGGTTGGTCTGGTGATGTGGTGGAGTCCCTATCAGCAGTATATGGGTCTATCCGGGGTGTTGTATGGATTATTTATGTATGGAGGAATAAGCACTATTCACACCCCTAGCGGGAAATGGATTGCCTTAATCACCAGCGTAAAGTGTGTGGGAGATGCGCTATTGGGCCAATCCCTGCCCATGCGTGCCGCGTTAGGTATCGATATTGCTCACCTCGCTCATGCTGGTGGAATCGTCGGAGCGCTGGCCTTTTTTGCCATCAAACAGCGAATCCAACGTAGAACCATATCATCTAAAAACACCGACCTTGCACTGTCTTAGTGGTCGGCGACTTTCATTCACCGCCATTTACCGCTATACCTACATCACTCTCGGTTGATAATAGGTGCCTTCTATGAAAGCGACACTGCCAGCACTCACGCTTGCTGCCATATTAATCTCTCCCGCCAGTAAGGCGTTTTTTGGTCAAGGTAATACCACCACGGATGTGATGACCCAAATGGCGACCCAATTTGCGGACGACCAGGCCAGTGAATCGCCGCTTGTACAAGCAATTACCGAGCAAGTGGATGTTAGCCCCACGCAAGCCGCAGGCGGCGCAAGTGCCCTGCTAGCGATGGCGGCGAATCAGCTCACTGGTAACCAGCAGCAAGAGCTGGCAAGTCTGCGTCCTGATTTATCCTCCCTCTCGTCATTACTGGGTGACAGTGGCATTGGCGATAACATTGGTTCGCTTGATAGTTTATATAACGTGGCTGACACACTCGGCATTGATGCGGCCACCTTGCAACAATTTGTACCGATTGTACTCGAGTATTTAGGCCAACAAGGCGCCAGTGAGGGTTTACTGAGCGCGCTAACAGGGCTTTGGCCTTAGCACTCGTTTTAACGTTTTTATTAACGCGCGGCGCTTAACCGCGCGTTAGTGCGTTCTCTCAAGCAAAACGGATCGAGACACGTTATCATAGCGGCCTTGTTGTTTTAGCCGGTGTGATTATGCCTGCCTTTTCATTGTCCGCGATCCCTATTGGGATCCGCTTTATGCTCCTTTCCGCGTTCGGCTTCGCGGTCATGTCGGCCTGTGTTAAATATGTCAGCCTACATGGTATCCCGCTTTTTGAGATTGTCGCTGCACGGGCGTTGGTGTCGCTTATCATCAGCTACACAGATGTCAAACGAAAAGGCTTGTCGCCCTTTGGCAATAATAAACCGCTACTATTGCTGCGCGGCGTATTAGGGACTGCCGCACTTATGTGCGTGTATTACGCCGTCACCACCCTACCGCTCGCCGAAGCCACTGTATTGCAATACATGCACCCCGTTTTTACTGCGGTACTTGGCTTTATCGTGCTGAAAGAGCGGTTACAAGGCGCCACCTTAGTATCCATTGCTCTGTGTTTGGGCGGCCTCTATCTGATGGTTCAACCCAACCTCAATACATCGATCGATAGCGCACTTCCGCCCTTTAGTGTCGCTATCGCATTACTGGGGGCCTTGGGAAGTTCGGTGGCCTACGTGATTGTACGAAAGCTCAGTCGCAGCGAAGACAGCTCGGTAATCATCCTATACTTCCCGATGGTCGCCCTGCCGGTCTCAATGGTGTTGATGTGGCCAGACTTTGTGATGCCAAGTTTGCCGCTCACATTCTTATTGGTGTTAGTAGGCGTGTTTACTCAAATCGGCCAGTATGGACTCACTAAAGCCATGCAAACACAGCAAGCTGGCGAAGCGTCAGCCTATGCGTATGTGCAAATCGTGTTTTCTACTTTAATTGGGATAGCGGTCTTTCAAGAACTGCCTTCCATATGGACGTATCTCGGTGGTGGGCTGATTGTGGCTGGCGCATTGTTCAATGCCTTGGGACACCGACTCTTCCGGCGACGTTTGGTGTAGTTCGCGCGTCGCGAGTTTTGTGAGTGACGCGCAAAATGGCCTCATAAGAGGCCATTTTGCTGTTCTTATTGCTTTTGCTGTTCAGGCAACGTGATGCATTTCTGCACGCGTTTCCGTCAGCGCGTTGATCGCCAAGCGTAAATCTTGCTCTAGGGTATGCAACCAAGCATATCGCTTGGTGTATAAACGTCGCTTACTGCCGCTAAGCTGGGTGACATCTTTGCGTATTGGCAGCATCGGCAAGGTATACATATATCGATTCAGTGGCATGCCATCATATTCACGCCAAAGCTTATCATAATCAAACGTCACCACATTCCGTTTAGAAGTGATGTAACGGATCGCTTTATAAATATGGCCATTATTAGACACCGCGTAGCAGCGCTCGGCACCCATAATACGACCCAGCATCAACACCAGCTCTAACATCAAAGCTTTGGTGCGTAACCCATGCGCCGTTTTCGTCAACATTTTAATGATCTGATGACGATCAGGTACGCTATCACTCGGACCTTGCAAGGCACCGATATAGAGTTCTCGCCCCTCACGATTAAAGTGGAACGAAATGCTGTACACGCCTTGCTTGCTCTCTACGTCATACAAGGACAAACCCAGCGCCCCTTCGCGAATTGCACCACGATAAAAGCGCACGCCATATTGACGGCCATTATTGGCAGTAAAGCTGACAAGAGGCAGACCCGCGACTGAGAAAATGGTGCTGCAATGACGGCCAAAGGTATTTGCCATAAAACGATAATGGTCATGCAGCATTGCAACCCGCTCAGACATGCTCAGTGAGACATTGAGGTACGGTTTGAGCGGTTTAGTGATCACTTCTGGATAGTCAGCCAATACCGGCGCCAAATACGGCTCGTTAAAAATCTCAATCATGCGTTCCAAGATGGTTGGAAATGCCGAACCCAACGCGCAAAAACGCCAGTTTTTACTTACTACACGCCATCCTTTGCTGTTCGGATAAATTCTTTCAGCCCACTCCACAAGGCTCATTCGATGCTGTTTACTGATATTCATCACGGCCAAACCCACTTCATTTTGTTGCATAAAACGCGTTAAAGAGGGTTGACTATAATCAGCAAATCAAAAAAAGGCTGTCGTGAGAATGTACGAGAGTGTCAGTGTTTGTCGGTGTCTATCAGAATTGCGTGGACGTTTTTGCGGTGGTAATGAAAGAGCGGATTGCCAAGCTCAACAATCCGCTAACAACTCTCTAATTATGTGCGGATATGTTTGATGGCACTGCTGAGTGAGTCAACATTATCTTTTAGATCGGAGACAATCGGACCCAATTGATCAATCGCTTCATTCATATCAACTGAAAGCGTCTTGATATTCGCGAGATTGCTAGAGATCTCGTCACTCACCGACAGTTGCTCTTCAGTAGCAGAAGCAATGGAAGAGTTAAGGCGGTGAATCTCGGCTGCGGATTCTTTTATGGTACCTAGCGCCTCATTAGCCGTTGTCATATTGTCACGCGTGGATGCGATTTTTTCAGCGTTAACACGAATGGTTTGGGTTGATTGCTCGGCTTTACCCTGCAAACTTCCAATCATGTCTTCAATTTCACCTGCCGATTTTTGCGTGCGTTGCGCTAGTGATCGCACTTCATCTGCCACCACTGCAAAACCGCGGCCTTGGTCACCTGCACGTGCCGCCTCGATAGCCGCATTAAGCGCCAATAGATTAGTTTGCTCGGCAATATCTTTGATCACATCCAATACATTACCGACATTGGTCGATTCATCCGCCAATTCTTGAATGACTTCAGATGTTTTGGTGAACTCAGTTTCCAAACTCCCAAACTCAAGTGTCGTTTTATCAAAGATTTCTTTACTGGTGGTCGTCTCTTTTTCTGTGCTTCCTGCGTATTTTTCAGCCATAGATGTATTTTCAGTCACTGTTGCCAATGCTGATGTCATCTCTTCCATTGCTGTAGCCGCCATTTCTAGTTCTTGGTTTTGTTGATTAGATACTTTGGCATTTTTGTCGGTAATATTAACCAAACTCTCTGTAATCTGTGAAATCATATGATTCACATTATTAATTTTTTCAATCGTTGAAGAATAACTAACAATAACTTTATTAACAGTACTACCAATCGTACCTATTTCATTATTCTTAGTGTCATCCACGCGTAGTGTTAAATCAGAATTATCATCCACTTGTTTGAGCGTTGACGCCATTCTATCAATCGGATTAACGACATTCCGTTTAGTGATGATATAACCTAACACTGCTATAACAACCACAACGACTAACGAAATATTCCCGATTAGTACCGTTTTTTTCACACTGGCGGCAGCGGCATCAAATTGCGCACTTGTGCGCTCTTCTAACGCAATAAAAAAGCTTTCGATGGGTTTCATGATTTTTGCTTTTTCTTGGTGATACTGAGAGCTATGCAATAGCTCAATCGCCATTTGTTTGTCGGGTTCACCACGAACGGTATAGTTACCGCCACTATCAGGATAGAGCCCTTTCACCGCATTCATGGCTTTGACTTCCATGTTGACTAATCCATCTGAGTTAGCTTGTGCTTGTTTTAAAAAATCAAACTCTTTTTCAGTGAACCCCAGATCTTTCATCCTCTGGTCTAGAGAGATAGTTTTACCATCTGGTTTAGGTTTTTGTCCGTAATTTAATACCAAATCCCAATAAATCGTATGATAGTTAACGGGCCGAGGTTTCTCACCGTTACGAATAGCTAGGATGTCCATATACATCTTTTCGTATTTATCGTCACCTGTTACAACATACGTTCGCCCCAGACGGGTTAAATCATCAGAGCTTTGCCTTAATTCATCGGCAGTTTGATACGAGGCATACCGAACTTGTGCCATTTCATCAACTTTATTCATCAGCCCATTTAGTTGGATGATCGTGACAAAACTAACAACAATTCCTGCACCAATAATAAAGAACACTAACTTCATGGTGTTATTGATGTTCATACCCAACTCCTAGCACTCAACATCCGTAAAAACATCTTTACTGAGTTAGCGTAGAAGAGAATCGCGGCTTAGGTTAGAAAATCTAGGCAATGATAACCATGCGACGAGTTACCTTTTGATTACTCAATAGAAATAAATCTAACGATAGACGTCGAGTTACATACCAAGCTACGAAAGAGTATAGTTAGTTGGTCATTTTGTAGAAAAACAAGACACCCTCACTAATGAACGAACCATTCATAATGCTCGTTCCGCTACCAATGCGATAGTGAACGATCCGCGGCCTGAATTTATCATTTCTAAGCTGCCTGTGCGGCAGTGAACTCCCCCCGCATAGGTGATAAAGACATTTTAATTTTCTAAGCTGCCTGTGCGGCAGTGAACGAGTTTAAGACCGTCATAAACACCCTACGAAATTTCTAAGCTGCCTGTGCGGCAGTGAACTTGATTACAAAAATCGAGTGTCAAAGAACCAATTTCTAAGCTGCCTGTGCGGCAGTGAACAATAACTTGTTATATTCTTGCGCTGACATGTTTTTCTAAGCTGCCTGTGCGGCAGTGAACAATAGAATAACGTAATAATCGTCAGTGACAACAGGCTGTTAGGATAAAAATGGCCTTTTACCCTTGTTAAAAAAGGGATTCCGTAACTAGCTGTATTTATTGTTTATTTTTAAGTGGCTAAAAAAGAAGGGTAAGAAGGTGCCGATTAGCTCTCCGTTAGATTGGCTCACGAATCGATGGTGAAGTCCTTGTGCAGGGCTTTCCAATGATTACGTAGCATCGCTTTGTGCTCCGTTAACATCGGTAATTGCGCAAGTTGATTTGGCCAGATATCTCTCGCCAAGTTGATCGTATCCAACAGATGCGGTTTGATCATTTGCCACGGCACACCCACATCTTGCGACCAGCGTTCAAAATGGCTCAAACCAATATCATACCAACGCTTACTTTTCGCCATTTTCAACGCAATGTTGTCATATTCAATATAAGGCTGCGTAAAGACCACATCATAAAGCGGTGCTAATCGCGGCAACATACGGTCGGGGTAACAGATCGTCCAGTTTTTTAAGTGCGCATCACCATTCCCGAGCAAGATATTAATCAGTAGCCTGCGTGCCATTTGCTGTATGTCTTCTCGCCCATTAGCGCTCTCGCGATATAACACTTTTCCCAACTGCTCATAATTCACTTTTTGATATTTATCTGAAGGATATAAGCCAAATACCTGTGCAAAATCCTCCGCATGTATTCGGCCATCCGACCCGCGATCAAAGCGTTGTATGCCATACGCAAGAGGCTCGTTTGGTAGCTGAATATTGGGTAAGCCCTCTAACTCAGCCACGTTGATCAAACGTATTTCAGGAACCACGGCGCCGGCCTGCGCAGTGAGCGTCATACACGTGAACTCATTGAGAGGCACGCCTTTATGCACGGTTGAGGGTGTTTTTATGATCCATGAGTCTTCATTGGCGTCGTGATCAATATGGTATCGACCATCACGGTGCGATGAAGAAAACTTCATTTGTACGCCGGCTAATGAAAACTTGTTATCAGCATGCTTAACATCAATCTGCTGCGGTGCGGTTGAGAGTCTTTGCGCCAATGCCCAACGCGGTAGCTCACCCGCTTTAATCGGCGTTGCAACAATGGCTCCGGGCAGGTTTTTTCCCATGTATGCCAGTATCGCGAATTCATTGTTTGTGTGACACTGTAATGCCTTTGACACGACGTCTCTCAATGCGCCTTCTGGGAGCAAATTGGAGAGCACTGGCGGCAGTTTGTCCGTGCGAATTTGTGGTGTATGTAAGTATTGCGGATCGCGACGTTGCCTTAACGAAAAAGTCAAACGCTCATGCTGAGAGGTGGCGATAAACGCCGGATTGAACGTGAGAATATTCTTCCCGCCCGCGTAGTGCGTAACAACAGCTACATCAACGCCATGCAGTTGAATGTTCAGCCCCTCAACGTCTTCACTGGTTTTGGTCATCGCTATGATCCGTCCCTAACCAAAAGTCGAGATCGTCGTTATCATCATCTTTATAACGATCGAGGTTTACCGACTCATCAACCATCTGAGATGCTTTGGGCTCGAGCGTTAATGTCAGGTCGAGCCCTTCAAGCACGCGCAGCAAAGTCGATAACCGAACATCACTCCCCGCCTCTACTCGCTGATACTGCTGTTGTTTCATGCCAATACGCATGTACATGTCAGACTGCTCTAGCCCAAGTGATTTGCGACGGGCTTGCAATGCGCGCGCTATATCTTTTAGTGACACCATCACACCCCCAAACAACTTTAATATTGTATTATGGCTCACAAACAACATATTAGTTGTTCTTTAAGAAATTACAACGTATTCATTGTTTAAATAAGTCACAACATCAAGACTAGCATGGTGCATTTATATCGGTTGATATAAGCGCTAATCGTGACAGGCGCCCATTGACAGTTTTTATATATCCAACACCGTAGCGGCGCTTGTGTCACCTACGCTGCCTATGCGGCAGTGAACCATAGAATAACTTAACAATCATCTGTTACAACAGGCCGTTAGGATAAAAATGGCCTTTTACCCTTGTTAAAAATCGCTTTCCGTAACGATTTGTATTTATTGTTTATTTTTGAACGTCCAAAAAAGAAGGGTCGCAAGGGTATCAACTTATCACATATGTTGAAGCAGAGCCGTCTTAAGTCACGCCAGATATGCCAGTTCTAAACATGTTGCAAGGCGCGACATTTTGTCGCATATTAACCAATAAAGATTTATAACCGAGGTAGTGAATCATGCCAACCAGTGTACGGTTAGATGATGAGTTTGTGTCAGATGTAAAAGTGTATGCAGAGGCTGAAATGCGCTCTGTGCCCAAGCAAATTGAGTACTGGGCAAAAATCGGGAAAATCATGACTGAGAACCCTGATTTACCCTACAGCTTTGTGCAAGAGGCGCTAATTGCATCTGAAGAAGTTAAACTTGGTAAGGTAAAACGTTATGAGCGACGGACCCCAAAACAATCCGATTGATGTTTTCGTCTCTCGTGTTTTTGAAAAGCAGATGAACAAGTTGTCCGAGGCGCAATGTGAAGTGGTCGAGGACGAGATAGACAGAATCATTGAAGATCCCACGCTTGGCACCCAGAAAAAAGGCGATCTGTCTTATCTTTGGGTGCACAAGTTCAAGCTCGATAGGCAAGAAGTGTTACTGGGCTACGCTTGGATTGAAAACAAACTCGAGCTCTATCTGCTTAATATCAGCTCGCACGAGAATTTCTACGCGACGATGAAAAAGCGCAGAAAAGCTGACTTAAAGATCATCGGCGCGACGCCGAATCCACGCTAGCGGCGCACCCTAATAACCAATCGAGCTGAGTTTATTCTGAAAGTCCAGCACTTGTTGCAAATCTTGTTGAGTTTGATTTTCTTCTGCTGTAATTTTTGCGATTTCATCATCAAGTGCTCGAATCTGAGCATTGAGGATTTCGGTAATCACCAGCTCAGAAGTATTGCCATACTCACGTTTAACCACTGAACAGATCTCATCAACTGCCTGATATAAACTAACAGCCGCTTGACGCTCTTGAGCGTTTTGCTTATCTTGCGCCTTGCCTTCGCTATACAAATCCCATAACGCGGTAAGTAGCTGAACAGCGATTGCACCTTTTCCTGCCCATTTACCGAGCGTTTTCTCCCATCGTCCTTTTAAACCCGGGATCTTTAACTTACGACCTTGGAGTAATAAACCCTTGATATTGTCAGCTGAGCCCATATTTCCAAGCCCTCTAGCCACCTTGTCTAGATACTCAGAATTATTTGAGCTCAAGCTTTGTTGTAAGCGGTAAGAAACCTCAACGTTTAGTAGACCCTTAACTTCACCCAAACTATCGTTGATCCACGCTTCTAGCTTGTCTCCAATTGGGTCAATTAAACGCTGTAACTGGCTATCAAGTTGCGCTTGATCTTGTGTACTCTGTATACAGCCACTGATATCAGACTTCATCAACATCAGTTCATGACTGATCATATTTCTTGCTTCTATTACTAACGATCGTTGGCGACTTACAAGCATTTGCTTATCT
This sequence comes from Salinivibrio sp. PR919, assembly GCF_001995355.1. Lineage (NCBI taxonomy): Bacteria > Pseudomonadati > Pseudomonadota > Gammaproteobacteria > Vibrionales > Vibrionaceae > Salinivibrio > Salinivibrio sp. PR919. The sequence continues at coordinate 11,122 of NZ_MUFL01000073.1, forward strand.
TCTCGGCAACGCATCAATAGCTCGTTATGTTCTGTGGTGTCCTTCGTGGACAGTTGGTTTACCGCTGGCTGGTACCAAAGTTCATTGACTGCACTCTGAATTGCTGACAGTTGATTGTCTTGGTTGTCTGTTGATTTTAACCAGTCATTAAACACCTCAATGAACTCACTGTAACCAGAGCGTTCAAGCAACTGAGTGTGATTATCTTTTAAACGTCCCGTCAATGCCGTTTTCGCATTCATTGGTAACACTTTAATATGCTGAATGCTTTCATTACTCACGCCATATTCAGAAGCTTTATGACAAAGAACCTGAAGGATCTTCTGATAAGCTGTTGCTTTATCTGAATCGTTCGTAAGCTGATGGTTAAGTACAATGAAAATTTTCTTATTCAGCTTAATCATTTCAAATAATCGATGATAAAGGTCCTTTGAATCTTGGTCCCCTTCTCGGATGACAAACAACATCACTTGAGTACGTTTAATCTGCTCAATTGTAGTCTGTTCATGCTCAATGGGAGCGTTGACGCCTGGAGTATCTAAGAGTCGATACCCGTTCCAATCATAGTAATCAACCGTGTCGGTGGTCGGAATGTCATTTACGGTTGCTTTCTCTTGACCAATAAGCACATTGATCAATGTACTTTTGCCTGCGTTATACGCACCATAAAGCATTACTTGCAGAGTGTTATCATCTAGCTTTTCTTTTAACTCGGCATAAACACGATCAATCTGATTATTCGGATGATAGGCGCCAACTAAACACTTTGATTCATCAAGGTTCTGAGTTATTTCATCAAATGGATTTCTCATAATTTATACCTTCAATGCTTGAGTTTTTGAAGCACAGTTTTCAATCGCAATTACTATGGAATCAGCGTATTGCTGTAAGGGCATGAAAGATGTTTGCACATCACGAAAGACGTGTTCTACCAATTGTGGCAATTGCTGACGTACTGCTGCTGATGTGGTTAGGATGACTTGATCTGGCGATACCCCAACCGCTTCTTTGTGAGTGGATATTTCGACAAAGATTCGTTCACCGAGTTTATTGCCGCCAAAAGAGCCAATCGCACCACCAATCAAAGCACCAATAGGTCCACCCACCGCAAACCCAGCAGCTGCCCCGCCTAATCCAGCAGCACTCGAAGCGATACTCGACGCTCGCCTACCCGTGACCTGTTTGACGTCAATAGTGATATCATCAAAATCACCTAAACTGCCACTCGACAGATCGCCTGAAACACGCTGAATATTGTTAACGTAGCCAGATAGCTCCTGCGTCAACGTATTGCTGATTTGCTCTTCAATCAATTGGTTTAGCTCACGACTTATCGCTTCTTTATCACGGTTGTTCATGTGCTTATCGACGATTAAGGGTACTTCACACAGTACGTTATCAAGAATCTGGCTCAACATCACATTTTGCTTTTGGCGTAAGTTATACGTTGTTTTTGTTAGTAGTTGCTGCAACTCTTGCACTTGCGGTAAAACATTTTCATTCAATGAATGCAGTACTTCACCATCCAAGAAGTTAATCATTTGGCGCTTAGCTTTAACCACCTTATATTGGTTAGCTTCGTTCACTATTACTACCAGGCGTTCAAACAGCGCTTGCAAGCCAGCCTCTTGTAATGCGTTCTCAGAGGTCGCTGTAAGTGTTTTGTACGCATGAACCGATACGGATACCGCTTCTTTCAAATCATCAACACCGCCTAATGCCGTAACTCGGCTATGCACATCTTCTTGCTGCAATTGGCGAACTTGGGCTGATTTATTTTCCACTTTTTGGATAAGGTCTTCCGCCTCATCACACCAATCCTCTACCAATACGTCACTTTTCGTGATGACGGGTTGTAATGGTTTTTTCTTTTCAAGCTCAAGCTTGAGATCTTGCAATTCTTGTACTTGCCCTGGAGAACTTGATGGCGTAAGCCATAAAATAGCGTCTGCGCTGTCGGTATAGCGACGAGTGAGATCACCGTTTTCATCCACTATCGAGTGAAGCCCCGGTGAATCTAATAGCACCAAGTTTGAGCCCAGCTCTACACCTTGGATCTGAGCGGTAGTTTCGGTAACACCTTCGGCAAACGCACCCTCAAAATATTTAACTTTGCCGTCTTTAAAGCAAAAACGCTTAATCTGTTCAGGAGCAAATAGACCCGTTAAGTAATTACAAAACGAGCTTTTACCTGCATTCACTTTGCCAAATACAAGTAAAATAACACGATCAGCAAACTGCTCGCTGAGCGCTCGCATTGGTGACGCCTCTTCTAATTTTGCATCCCAACTTAGTACGCCTTGATAGATGGAAGCCTTTAGTTGTGTTGCCAATTTAAACAATGGATGCTGCTCATTGATATGCTTACTACTAAACTGAGCTGCTTGGGTAAGCTCTACAACCAAAGCGGATTTTATTTCAACTAGATCCTGCTCTTTATCCGATATGTATTTGAAGTCTGACTTAAATTTTTCTAACGCAGTAAGAAACGGGTTGCTATTGGTCATTTTTCCATTCTCTTACAAATTGATTAAATCGTTTTCAAGCTGCTTCATCTCTTCTATCTGATTACTAATCTGTTCGATTTGTCGTGCCTGTTTAGTCGATTTTTTGCTTTCTTGAAATGCTTGAATTACCATACCTTCAAGATTGCTATTTTTTGATGCCGCGACTAATGAGTCTGCTGAAATCGATAAACTATATTTATTAATAAAACGATTGGCGTGCGCTCGATTTTGTTCTGTAATTTTCCGCTCTTTTTCTTCTCGTTCGGCTTGTGCTCTTTTTGCTTTTCGTTCAGATTCTGCTCTCCCTCTCTCTCGCTCTAATTCTCGTGAGCTCGAGCTAGTACTCGAACTTGAATCATCATCAGATAATGCGGCACCGACAATACCAACGACACCTACCACTGCAGCCCCAATTAACCAAGGAATAGCCATAATTAACTCCTACTATTTACATTACTGTTCTTGGTTAAACCAAGTCTGCTAATAATTGTTTTACGTCACGCTTTAACATACTAAGTTCACTGCTCTGCTGAGAGCGTAGCCCTTTTAACTCTGCATTCAATGCCTCTTTTTGCGCAGAAAAATCCAGCAATAGTTTAGACTTCAAGCGTTTCATTTCTTTCTTGCGTAATTCATCAACCTCAGACACTAAAGTAGCAGTCAGATCAAAGAGCGCATGGATACCACTCTTTTCGCAGAAAACCGCTTTGTCCTCTTGAAGACCTCTGTTATAACGATGCGCTGACACAGAAATGATTTGTAAATCACGTAAATCAAGACTCCCTAGTAATTGTTGGCGAATTTTCTCCTCAACAATAGCTACTTCATCGGCAGACTTTTGATCGATTTGCGTTAAGACTAAAARCATCTTCTTACTGTAATTCTTGTCCTGACGTGCTAATTGTTGGAAAATTTGCATCTCATATTTATCTAGCTCACCCGCTTGAGCTTGGTGAACTAAAAACAAGTAGTCAGCCATTTCAAACGCACCTTTAATGGCAGATTTGTCATCTTCTTTACGTACATCGGCATCAAGCCCAGGGGTGTCAATCCAAATAACATGTTCTTGTTCAAGCTCTTTGTTCTCAATGGTTTCGCGTTTATCTTCTACTTTGAAAACCGCATCTCCTACCATTGCATTTAATAATGTACTTTTTCCATGATTATATTTCCCAAACACTGCTATACGTGGTTTAGTCGCATTGTTTTTCAAGTACAGCAAACGGTTTACATTCTGCTCATTCGTTGGTAAAAACTGCAATAGTTTATGTTTGTCCATTTTTTAACTTAACTCTGTAATGACTTGGAAGTTCGGATTCCAATTGCATGTAATTGCAAACTTCAGCATTTTTAAGGTAGTAATCTGTTAATGAAAACTGGTTTTCAAAAAGCTTCTGATACCCTTCATCAATTCGGCACATTAAAGCTCGCTCTTGATATATTGTGCAGCCAACATCAGCATTCAAGTACAAGCAAATACCATCACCATTGTGAAAGATTTTCAACTCAGGTACATGTTGAATTTGTTGGCAACACAAGCCGCAACGGGTGCACGGGTAACTCATAGGTGGATCAATGCTTCACCTTGGGTGAATAGAGATAAGATATTCTTAGACCACTCACGATAAACAATCGCCAAGTTTGGATTGAGTCCAAAGTGCGTAATCATATCATTCAATAGTTGCTGCTCTTGCTTGGCAACTTCTCCATCCGCATAAATAAGCGCCATTAACTCAAGTAACGCAATTTTCTGATGGCTATCACACTCAAAAGTATTGAGCACTGATGCTAGATCAAACCTTACTGCATCGTACTCAATATCGTCAATTTGCATTTCCATACAGTACTTCGCAATCAAGACTTCTTCTTCCATTGAAAAGTCATTGTCAGAATGCGCAACATGATGGGCAAGAGCAAGAAATGCTTCCTTTTCATCTGTTGATAAACGGTTCAAAAACATATTCGTTCCTATGGTAATTTAAAATATAGTTTTTTCTGATATAGTTTCGATTTTAATATAACACTTGAGATAAAAGTTAAACCTAACACTTAAGCAGTGCATTTTAATTTTTCACATCCTTGAAACTTATCACATTTTGCACTGAAAAACAGAATAAAATCGACCAGTATTGCACTGGATGTATCCGAGTTTCCACACCTAATTTAGAAATAAACCGCTTCGTACAACTGACCCAACGTTTCAGCAATCGTCGTTGATGTTCTGATACAACGGTTATGAAGCTCTGACTACCGAATTCGAGTCATAAAAGCTGGCTACGTGAGCGAGAACGAATCCAATGACAACTGACCGCGGTGCTGCGGCTGGCGGTTTTGCTCAGCATTTTTCGCACCGTGTTTAAGCCATCTTCGGTGATCAGTGTTTGCCAGGTGTTATCACCAATTCGGTTAGCAAAGGCATCAAGCACGCGGCGAGTTTTCTTCAGTGCCTTTTTCTCGCACTGAGAAATAAAGGTCACCATCATCGTTGCGGCTCCGTCATCTCATCGTCGGAGTCGTTTTGCAACGCAATGGCTTTGATGGTGTTGAACATAAAGTCCATCGCTYTGTGTTCAATAAAGGCTTGCAGAACTTGCTGGCGAAACTCTTGTTCGGTGGCGTTTTCTTTAGCGCATATAAACGCCCAAGGCAGCACGATGGCATCTTTGATTAAGTCCGCGGCATCAAACACCAGCGCGCCGCGACGGGTTTTGCCATGCATCACCGCAAATCCGTGCGGGATCCCAAGCACCCATAAACAACTCGCCGCCAAGCCATAAGCTAGGTAATTGCCATGATTTAAAAAGCGGTTGGCGAGATCGTCCGCCTCATGCTGGCGTTTAAAACCGTTTTTTTGCGTGCGATTGGCAGCGTGTTTGTAGAGCGCTTTGGTGAGCTGCGCTTCGGTAAGCAATAAATCAGCCGGCTTGCTGGCTTTGTCGGTTCGCGCCACAAAGGTATCGAGTGCGCCGGCCAATTCGGCGACATCAAACCCTTCAAGCTTGAGCTCACGGCTAGCTTGCCAGACCTGCTTTAAGTAACTCAGGCGTGCCAGCTGAAAAGTTCGCGCAGCGTCCAATCGCTTTTGATCATCAAACCAAAATGACAACCACCCTTGCAGAAATTCAGTAGGTCGATACTCGCTTTGCGGTGTAAACCACTCAACCTCAGTTGCCATATGCAGTGGTGTACCGCCACCTCCGCAGAAGCCAACTAACACGCCCGCTTGCGAGAGCATACGCATCGCCGCTTGGGTGATTGATGTGCCAGTCCCGAGCAACAACACCGTGGTATTGGCAATGGGGATATTAAAGTAGAGGTTTTCGCGTTTCGCCTCCGCCAAGTACAACACACGCCCGTCTTTTTGCATCACACGGCAATGCTCGAGGTAGTACATATTGGCGCGTTTAGAATGAAGGATGGTTTTAAGATCCGAGGGCGAGAGATCGTCCATGGATGTCCCTTTCGTGATTGTCCCGAGTGACAAGGCACATCACTCACAAGCGCTAGAAAGGTAACAAAAATAGCAATGCATGCCCGTGAAACAAGGCACAGTTTAGGGTTTGAAGGGAGATCGCTTTATTAATGTAGATGTAAGT
>NZ_MUFL01000074.1:0-17222 GCF_001995355.1 Salinivibrio sp. PR919
GTCCCGTATAGAGGTAACCCGACTGATAACCCTGTCCGTCTCCGATCCCAGCATATCGAGTAAATTCGCCACCTTTGTGTTCTGCATTTTTATGAAAATGAATATTACATAGATTCATTTGCGCTGCGGCAGGTGCGTACTGAAAACGTTGTGGATTAGTACCTGAGATTTGATCGATATCGCGAGGTGACTGAGGGCCAAAGCCCTTACCTAACGTCGCTTGACTAAGGGCTTGATGCTGGTTAGCGAGCAATGCTTCATCAGAGCTCGCAGTCGCGAAAACGGAGGGGGTAAGCAGCAAGCTAAGAGAAGCCGCTAATAATGAACGTGATGTCTTCATGATTCCTTTCTATCTGTGAGTCAAAAACTTGCGAGTCTAGTCCTGTTACTCGCAAGTATATTGATCTCAGCCGTAGCCCGTTGATAAACCACACAACGCGACCCGTTTTTTGGAATCTTTATCACTATTTACTCACGACAAATCAGTCAGTTGCTTGTCGGAATGAGAATTTAACCCGCTCAGTGCCCGGCTTAGTCCGCAAGCTTTTTAGTCATAAAGTGCAAAGAATGGTTGAGGGGGTAATCATCTAACGTCATCTGGCATTGATAGCCATGCTTTTCATAAAAAGGTTTGGCTTGAAAACTAAAGGTATCGACAAAGGCCATCTTACAACCTACCTCTTTGCCGTACTCTTCCAAATTGCTCAATAGATGACTACCAACATGGCGTTGACGAAAGGCGTCATCCACCCAAAGGTATTTAATCAACAGCCATTGCCCCCAGGTGTTGGCTATAATTCCACCTACTCGCTCATCATGATCATTAAAGGCATAACCAGCTAACGACCCTTCTGGGATCCCGGCAAGAAACGGGTGATTACTTTGCTTTAACCCTTGGCGAATGGCGGTAATATCATCATCACTCGGGTTAGCATCCATACGATATTTCATGTGCTTACGTATCCATACTGATTAACACAGAAACGAGTATGCCTTGGGTGGCATGGACAATCTGTGTCCATGCGCACTTTATCGGTTCTTACTCCGCATTGATTGGCTTAGCCGCCACCGAACACTGGGTTGTTACCGTTAGCTTTGGCCAATGGGTTAGCCATTGCTTGTTATCAATTCGCTGCTGGAATACCGACCAAGGGCGAGCTGGATTATGGCTGAGTTTCAGTTCAAACAAAGACTGTACACCGAATGCGGCGATCACTTCACAACGCTGATTCATATCAAGGCGAACCGCAATGGCGGTTTCCTTTTCGGGCCAAAAACGCATCGCATCCAGGGTGCTCGCATACGGCCGATCTTGATGCTTTTCATGCATTCTTGCTTGATTGCGCACCTGCCAAGTCATCTCAGGCATGGTCTTTTGCAACAAGGCTTCAAGGTATTGCTCGCGCTCAATGCTGGTATCAGAGGGATCAAAGTAGATCACATCAATATCATTAAGCGCACTCGGCGGGTACTTGTGGCATGCATCCCAGACCAAGTTACGAACAAACCCGGCGGCGATATAGCACTGGGGTAAATTGAGGGACTGAACACATCGTAGCGCACGCATCCTCACAGGATCTGCCTCAATCAAATCAATTAAGGCGCGACGATATGTCTTCTGGCATAAAAAGAAATGGTGCTGGTGACGTTTACGGATCCGGCGACGTTTCATGAATTAGTCACCACGACGGACGTGTTCGAATATTTCGCGTGATACATGATAGTTATACTGCCTGGCAATTCTCTGGGCGAAAAACAGCTGTGGTAACTCAAATAGCACTAAGCCAACCAAAATCAACGCAAAATAAGGCTGACTCATCACTAAGCCGATAACGGCGATCACCAATAATGCACATTCTACGACAAACAACCCATACCTTCGCAAGTAAAGATGATGAAAGCCACCAAGGAATGCCCAATTCAGTGCCGCATAGGTATCGGGATCTTTGAGCTGTCTGGCTTGCTCGGCAAAATAGCGTTTTTTCTGGCTTTGGGTCAAGCCATTCACCTGCTTCCTCAGTGCTTCTTCTTGCGCCTCCAGCGCTTCGATCGGTTGGGTACAACGCATTAAGGCACCTCGTCGTGAATTTTTTCAATCGCATTGGGATTATTACAGCGGCGAATGCGCGCCAATCCGAGTTGCCAGCCTCGGAGTGCGCCGTATCTTTCGATCGCTTGGCGCGTGTACTCCGAGCAGCTCGGCTCGAAATTACACTCAATATTGAACAGTTTCTTTGATCCACCTTTAGCTTGGTAACGATGGATCAACGTAAGCGACAAATACTTGAGCATTAGCGACCTAGGGTGACAATCACTGCCTCACGCTGCCAAAACAGCATGTATCTTTTCTTTTCAATGACTTGAAAAACAACCTGCCAGCCATCTTGCGCGTATTGATTGAGTTCGGCTTCGAGGCGTTGCAACGGCAAGCCACTTGAGCCCAGCAATAAGGTGCCGCAACCACCTTCAACAATATGAACAACTTTGTACTCGGTAAACTGACTCATTTTTTCTCCTGACAGTTAAATGGATAAAACGGAATGTCCGACTGGTGATTCCACGACTCACTCTTCCATTGAAGGATTGAGTTTGGCGGTGAGGACATGATCTTGCCAGCGGCCATTGATCTTGAGGTAACGGCGAGCATAGCCTTCGCGCTCAAACCCTAGCTTGGTAAGTAGCCGCTCACTGCGCGTGTTGTCCGGAATATAGTTGGCCATCACACGGTGCAACCCAACCTGATCAAATACAAAACGGATGCCTGCTTGGATGGCTTCGTGCATGTAGCCCTGCCCTTGATAATGCTTGTCAGCGGCATAACCTAACATGCACGCTTTAAAGGCGCCGTGAATGACATTGGTAAAATTGCACACCCCTATCACATCGTCCCGTTCATGATGCAAAATCACAAACTTGAAGGCTTGCTGCTGTTGAAACAAATCGTTCGCTTCTTGCAGCGCGCTATGCCAATAGTCTTCGCGATAAAATGCGGCAGGACGTATGGGCTCCCATGGGGAAAGGTGAGCACGATTTCGTTGATAAAACTGCGCCATCATGTCGGCTTTTTCTGGGGGAAGTAAAACTAATCTCGTCCTTGGGGTGCTTAGCACTTTGGCCTCCTTACATCGATTGGCGCGACGGACAGTACTAAATTCTAAAAAAATGCCGCCTTGGTGGCGGCATCAGAGATTACCAGATATTCACCCGCTGATCTTCGGGTAAATACATGCCATCACCTTCTTTAATATCAAAGGCTTCATAGAACGCAGGGACATTGCGCGGCGCACCAAGCACGCGATATTGCGGTGGCGCATGCGGACCCAGCGACACACGCTCACGCAGGGCATCTTCACGCATCTTCATTTTCCAAATCTGCCCCCAGCTGAGGAAGAATCGCTGCTCGCCGGTATACCCGTCAATCACTGGAGACGGTTCTCCGTGCAACGATTTTTGATAGGCGCGGAAGGCGGTGGTCAAGCCGACTAAATCACCAATGTTCTCACCCAAAGACACTTTGCCGTCAATGAACAAGCCCGGCAATGGCTCAAACTGGCTAAATTGCTCAGCCAGCTTTTGGGTGCGTGCATCAAAGCGCGCCCGATCCTCATCCGTCCACCAGTTTGATAGATTACCATCGCCATCATAACGCGAACCCTGATCATCAAAACCGTGTCCCATTTCATGACCAATCACCGCGCCAATACCGCCATAGTTCACAGCATCATCCGCATTCATATCAAAAAATGGTGGTTGTAAGATCCCGGCGGGGAACACAATCTCATTGGCAGTTGGGCTGTAATAAGCGTTGACCGTTTGCGGGGTCATGCCCCACTCTTTGCGATCAACCGGCGCACCAATCCGCGACAGCATATCTTGATAGCCCCAGCGTGCGGCACGTTTGCTGTTACCAATCAAGTCATCAGCGTTGATAGTCAGCGCGCTGTAATCTTCCCATTGCTCTGGATAGCCGATTTTGGGCGTGAATTTACTCAGCTTATCCAATGCTTTCGCTTTGGTTTCATCGCTCATCCACGCCAATGATTCAATCGAGTCTTTAAACGCGGCACGCAGGTTATCAATCATGGTTTCCATACGCGCTTTGGCTTGCGGAGGGAAGTAGCGGGCGACATACTCTTGGCCAAGCGCTTCACCCAATACCCCTTCAGTGGCTTGCACGCCTCGCTTCCAGCGGTCACGCTGCTCAGGAATACCGTTGAGGGTTTTGGAATAGAACGCGAATTGACGTTCAACCAGCTCATGGTTAAGGCGCGGTGCAAAGGCATTAAGGGTACGAATGGTGAGATAATCTTGCCACGCTTGCAGGCTGGTTTGCTCAAACACCTGCCCGAGCGCCTCAAAATAAGATGGCATGCGCACCACAACCTCACCGGCTTTATCGATACCCGCGCGTTTGGCAAAGCGGGCATAATCAAACCCGCCCATCAACTGATTGATCGCTTCAATTGGCATTTTGTTATAGGTTGCTTGCGCGTCACGGCGTTTAGCGCGTGTCCAGTGGTGTTCAGCCAGCGTTTTTTCCAGCTGATAAATTCGATCCGCGCGTTGTTTGGCCTGATCGTAGCCCGCTAAGCGCAGCATATCTTGGAGATAGCGTTTGTAAGCGGTGCGGATACGCTCAGCGTCCTCGGTGTCGCGGAAATAATAGTCTCTATCCGGCAAGCCCAACCCGCTTTGGCTCAGATACAGAGCGTTATAGTCAGGGTTTTTCGCATCGGCCCACGCATAAAAACTAAACGGGATCCCAACGCCAATTTGTCGCAAATCGGCCATCGCATAAATCAACGCAGGCTTCGAGGAAATAGCGGCAATACGATCGAGCTCAGGTTTGATTGGCGTGACCCCCAAGGCATCAATTTTATCTTGGTCCATATAGCTAAGATAAAAATCACGCAGCTTTTGCTCGTTGGAGCCTGGCTTGAGATCATCACGCGCCACCAGCTCATCAATGATGCCTTTCAGACGCTTTTCATTCTCTTCAGCCAAGATACGGAACGCACCATAGCTGGACATATCACTGGGGATTTGGGTTTGGTCGTACCACGTGCCGTTCACGTAACGGAACAAGTCATCTTGTGGACGAACCGAACGATCAAAATCTTGCAGATGGAGCCCAGACGCTCGCTGCACCTGAACCTGTGCAGCGTCAGCCGCCTGCACCGTAGTTGATGAAACGCTGAGCCCCATGCCGAGTACAACACTCAGTGCGACACGCGTCAGTAACAGACGTTTTTTCGGTGTTTTTATCATTTTCCTTTCCTATATGACTCAGTCACTTTCCTTGTTCACTATCGTGGTGGTGTCCTCACGTCTAAATCGCGATAGAGCACCAAACAATGGTAATCTCGTCCTTCATCTTGCTCGGGTTCAAAATGGGAAATACGACAAAACCCTTGCTGATACCAGAATCGAAACGCGCGAATGTTTTCGGCGTAAACATTCACACCCATGCGTCGATAGTCTCCATAAGCTTGCACGGTTTCAATCACGCTCGCAACCGCTTCGCTGCCATAGCCATGTTTTTGATATCTTGGGGAAATAGTGAGCATGGGCAACCAAACACTCTGTGCATCCGGCGCATTGAGCGAGATTTGTAAGTAGCCAATATCTTTACCGTCATGGGTCTGAATGCGACGAAGGTAAAAGGCCTCTTCGACGTCGGGCGCCTTTTTCTCCGCACTATCCGCTATCAATGCTTGATAGGTCGATAACGACCAAGGTTTAAACGTGGGATCTTGATATTGCAGGTGCTGATTTTGCTCAAACAGCGCTTTAACACGCTTTGCATCACTGTACTCAAACGCACTAAAACATAGGCGTTCAGACCGCCATGTTGCTGGAAACATGTTCCTATTCCTTTCAATTCAATCCCATGACTGCCATTAATCATGAGCCGCTAACGCCCGTCGATGACTGACATCAGCGTGACTCATCATACACGTGCCAAAGCGCTTCGCGCACCAAGAGATACGTTTTTGCGCCTCGCGATTCAGCATGTAATAGGCAAAAAAAATTTCTCATATCGATAAAAATATTCAATGAAACAGCGCCTTGAACTTAATACAGCAGGCCCAATCTATAGCCTTGAAGTCGCCATGGAGACGACTTTGATGCCCCATCCCTGATCTCTTGGGCATCATCATCTTGTCTTTTAGTTTGATAGCTTACGTAGGAGACACCGTATATGAAAATTCGTCCTTTGCACGACAAACTCCTTGTTGAACGACAAGTGGTTGATAATAAGACAGAAGGAGGAATTTTACTGACTTCTCAAGCGACCGAAAAATCCAACCGTGGTCGTGTGATCGCTGTCGGCGAAGGGAAGCGCCTCGCCAACGGTGAACGCGCACCAATGGCAGTAAAAGAAGGTGACACCATCATCTTCAACGATGGCTATGGCGTTAAGACAGAGAAAATTGATGGGAACGAGTATCTGATCCTGTCTGAGTCTGACGTGTTAGCGGTTGTTGCGTAATTATTTTCAGCGTATTTAGGAGAATATCATGGCTGCAAAAGAGATTTTATATTCTGATGATGCTCGTCAAAAAATGCTACGCGGTGTCAATATCCTCGCCGACGCAGTAAAAGTGACCTTAGGGCCTAAAGGCCGTCACGTTGTGCTTGATAAGTCTTATGGCGCGCCAACCATCACCAAAGATGGGGTATCGGTTGCCAAAGAGATCACCTTAGAAGACAAATTTGAAAACATGGGCGCCCAAATGGTCAAACAGGTCGCCTCCAAAGCCAACGATGAGGCGGGAGACGGCACCACAACCGCAACCGTACTGGCTCAAGCGTTTATCAACGAAGGCTTGAAAGCGGTTGCATCGGGAATGAACCCCATGGATCTCAAACGCGGTATTGATAAGGTCACTGAGGCTGCCATCGCAAAGCTACGTGAAATGGCGAAACCGTGCAGTGAAAAGCACGCTATTCAACAAGTCGGTAGCATTTCAGCCAACAGCGACAACGACATTGGCGAACTCATTGCGCAAGCCATGGACAAAGTCGGCCGTAATGGCGTCATTACCGTTGAAGAGGGCCAAGGGCTCGCGAATGAATTATCGGTCGTTGAAGGGATGCAATTCGACCGCGGTTATTTGTCACCCTATTTTATTACGCATCAAAACAGTGGCACCGTCGAACTCGACAATCCTTACATCCTGTTAGTCGACAAAAAAATTAGCAATATTCGTGAACTGCTGCCAATCCTCGAGGCGGTAGCAAAATCATCACGCTCACTGCTGGTTATTGCAGAAGATGTCGATGGTGAAGCCCTCGCGACCTTGGTGATCAACAATATGCGCGGCATTGTACGTACCGCCGCCGTCAAAGCGCCCGGATTTGGGGATAATCGCAAAGCCATGATGCATGATATTGCCGCATTAACCGCAGGTACGCTTGTCACCGAGGAGCTGGGCATTGCGCTTGAAGACGTCACGCTAGAACAGTTAGGCAGCGCGAAAAAAGTCACCATCAACAAAGACACCACCACCATTATTGACGGTGCCGCAGAGGAAAGTGCACTCAAAGATCGCATTGCGACTCTCGAAAGACAGCTTGAGGCCACCAGCTCGCAATACGACAAAGAGAAACTTCAGCAACGGATTGCCAAGCTCTCCGGTGGCGTCGCAGTGATTAAAATCGGTGCCGCGACCGAAGTCGAAATGAAAGAGAAAAAGGATCGCGTGGATGATGCTCTGCATGCTACCCGTGCTGCGGTTGAAGAAGGGATCGTGGCCGGCGGCGGTGTCGCATTGATTCAAATTGCACATGCGCTGCGTGATCTGACAGGTGACAACGACGATCAAAACGTGGGGATCCGGCTTGCCTTACGCGCCCTTGAAGAGCCTCTGCGTCAAATTGCGATAAACGCAGGTCACGAAGGGTCAGTGGTTGCAAACGCGGTCAAAGCAGGCAGCGACCAGTATGGCTACAACGCCGCAACCGGTGAATATGGCAATATGATTGACATGGGCATTTTGGACCCAGCGAAAGTCACGCGCTCGGCGCTCCAATTTGCAGCGTCCGTTGCCGGCCTCATGATCACCACCGAAACGATGGTGACCGACGCCAAGCACGCTGACTAATTTACGCGAACATCATTAACGACAAACACGACAGCGGGCTCGTTAGGGCCCGCTTACTGGATTATTGAGGCATGCAGTATGATGGGTTTACCCGCCTATTCTTTTTCAGTATCCGAAACCGCTACCACTCAAGCAATCGCGTCAAGTTGGCCCGCAGCGATGTCATTTCCGCGCCTTAGCCAACGGCGAGAGTTCTTCCCGGCTAATACTTTATCGGTCGCGCTAATAATCACGTTGTTAGCTGCCAGCATTGTGATGCGACAAAGCAAGCGTTATCACCTGGTTCACTAAACCGTCGTTCTCATTGCCCGTTGGCAGACACCGGCACACGCGATCCACAAGCAATAGCTAACGCATCATAAAAACCAGTGCGTCACAAAAATGGCTGACGGTATAGGCAGTTAAGGCTAAACTCGCTACGCTATTAAAGCTCAGGGGCAAGGCTCGGTTGGGCATTGGATTGCCGCCATCGATGCCCATCACTATCGCCAACAGGCAAGAGGAAACAAACGTGAATTGGATGAAAACTTTGTCGCATCACCGTCAACGCATGAATACAGTCATGTTAGTACTGGTGACCACCCTTCTGTTTCTTCCGTTGGCCCATGCCGACCAAGCACCGGCGCCCACCGAACCAAATGTCACATCGAGCGACACCACCTCATTAGCGCATCAAATAGCGCGCACCAAACAATATATTCAGACCCTTGTAGAAAGCCTTGAACAGGCAAAAGGCGATGACAAAGATGCAATCCAATTGCAGCTATTTACCAAAAATGAAGAGCTGCGAGAGCTGCTCGCCGACGCCATCAATCAGCAAAGCTTAGATAACCCGCAGTTGATTCAACTGGTCACGGCGCAGCGGCGGTATACCCAAGATGCGTATCAATACATCACAACCCGTCTCAATAGCCTCAATGAGCAAATCACTCAAGCCAGCCAAGAACAACGCCTACCATTGATTAATGAGTATGCAGAACTGCAACATTATTTAAGCACCACCTTTGAAGCCAGCTGGGAAAACATACGCTGGCTTGAGCAGCTCGAGCAGCCCGCACGTGAAGCGCGAAACACCTTAGAGCAACGTCTTAACCAGCGTTTACGACTTCTTTCGGCATCTATCGACTATCTGCGTCAGCAATACACGGCGCAAGAAAAGCAAATTAAATCGAGTCCTGATTCCGAAAAATCCGCGTTACAGCTGACGCAGTTGAACACCCAACAACGCCTCACGATCGCCACTGATGGCTTAAAGCGCACCTATCAGCTCGCCGATCAGTTGGGGATCGAAACCTCAGAATATAAACGCCAGCTATTTGGCGTTACTGGCAACATCACTCAAGATATTCTGGATGTGGATGTCGCGTATTCGATTCTCTCCCATTGGTCCGAAAATGCCCTGAACTGGGCAGAAGACAATGCACCACAGTTGGTTTTCCAGCTCATCATTTTTGTGCTGATTTTGTTGGTGGCAAAACTGCTCGCGAGACTCACGCGCTCCGTTGTGAAATCCGCGGTCGCCAATAAAAACTTTAAGTTTTCGCAGTTGATGCAAGACTTTTTCGTCTCGATGTCTGGAAAAGCTGTGTGGGTAATTGGGATCTTGATCGGTCTCTCCCAGATCGGGGTCAATCTTACTCCGGTACTCACTGGCTTTGGTATCGCTGGGGTCATTATCGGTTTTGCGCTGCAAGATACACTATCAAACTTTGCTGCAGGGATGATGCTACTGATCTACCGCCCTTTCGATGTAGGTGATTTTGTCTACGCCGGTGGCGTGGATGGCAAAGTAGGCAATATGAGCTTGGTGAATACCACGATTCGCACGTTTGACAATCAAATTATCATTGTGCCGAACAGCAAAATTTGGGGCGATGTGATTAAAAACGTCACTCGAGAGCGGATTCGGCGGGTGGATATGGTGTTTGGTATCGGCTATAAAGATGACCTACTTAAAGCAGAAGCCGTGCTCACCGAGATTGTCCAGTCACATCCTGCGGTACTTCGTACACCGGAGCCCATGATCAAAGTACATGTTCTGAATACCTCCTCGGTAGATTTTATTGTCCGACCATGGGTGAAAACCGATGATTATTGGGACGTCTACTGGGATGTCACCAAAACAGTCAAATTGCGCTTTGATGAAGAAGGCATCTCGATTCCATTCCCGCAACAAGACGTCCATCTGAATTGGGTCTCGACAGCGCCAGAGGCTCGCTCAAATCACTAGCATGGCGCCGCAAATGGTTTACCTGTCGGTTTGCACTCAACGCTGCCAGTGGTAATCCATTTGCTTTGCTACGCGCAAGGCTAAATCTTCGCTGTGCAGATCAGCCACCAGCTGCAAACTCATATCAATGCCTGCAGATATGCCCGCGGAGGTGAGATATTTTCCATCCCTCACCCAGCGCTTACCTGATACCACGCTTAATGGCGGATAAGCACGGCTGAGGTCGTCCATATCTTCCCAATGCGTGATCACATTTCGACCATCGAGTAATCCGGCCTCTGCGAGTATGAACGCCCCCGTACAGACAGAGGCCGTGCATTGAGTGATCGCATCTTGTTGCTTCACCCAATCGATCACCGACGGGTTAGTGACTTGCTCATGGTGAACGCCGCCGACAACCAGCAGTACATCCAGCGTGGGATGGTTGGCAAGATGATAATCCGGCACGACACGCAAGCCGCCGCGCGCGAGCACAGGTGTGTCTTGTTCAGCAATCAGTCCAACCTGCCAACTGTCCGCGCCCAAACGTTTTGCGGTGCTAAATACTTCAAAAGGTCCGGCAAAATCGAGCACCTCTGCGTGCTCATACACATAAATACCAATATTCATCGTTTGTCCTTACATCCATGTAAGTGTTGGTTTAATGATGAGGAATAAACTTATCAAAACGGCTCTCCATACAGGCACTGATATCGGTGGTGATAAACTCGCCCTGATAATACAAACTAAAAATGGTGGCCGGTGAAGGACATGCTTGTGCTTGGCTCAATGTCTCTAAATGATGCACTTCAAGCGGGATGCCACGCTGCGCACAGCTCTGCTGTAGCGAATTCAGCACATGGTATTCCGCATAAGGACAACGATGGGAGTAATACGCCACACACCCTTCGGTTGATACATTGGCAGTATGAACGGATTCTCTAAATTGCGGTATTTCAGCTGCATCATTCAGCGGATAATACAACAGCACAAAGCCATTAGGGGCCTCATCCGCCACGTTGAAGCCTTGGCCTTTTAACCATTTTGTATCGCTCATAAAGTGGTATTTCTTTTTACCAACCACGGCGACTAGGCCTTGCTTATTTTGCTGTTTAGCCGCTTCAATGGCGTCAGCTAACAGTTGCTTGCCGTGTCCATGCCCTTTGTATTTCCCAGAGACCCAAAAGCAACCCAATGCCAGATAACCATCCGCTTGTATGGGCTGCCAAGCTGTCTCTGCTGGGCCATATTCGATAAAGACTTTGGCGCGTTCATCTAAACGGCGAAAACGGTATCCGTGCTGATGCTCCTGCTTTAGCCACTGCTTTTTCGCCTGATAGCTGGCTTGACACTTTTTATCCGAGAACGCACAGCAGATATGCGCATCATCCAAGGTTTCTGGGGTTAAGGTTAGGTAGGCCATATTCACCTCCACACAGGTGTATTGATGGTATACCTTTAACCTACCTTAACCTCATGGATGATGAGTCAGCGTGAGTCACAAAGCCATCAATCTTATGACGACGTGGCTGCGAGGCGTGTTTTCTCCCGCACCGATAATAAAAGCATACCGATACTGGCACACATCGCCATCGCAATAACAAGCGACCAAGTCACCGAATAGCCGAACGTATCGATGACATAGCCAATCAATACAAAGCTTGGCATCAGCAATAAGCTACGCAACGTGATCAGTACTCCTTGAATACGACCGCGATGACTCGCCGGTGAGTTGTTGGCAAGATACACACCCTCTTTGGTGAGGACCAACACCTCGCCAGCGGAAAGAAAAAACCACGCTAAAAAGTGAACGGGAATCGTAGGTGCCAACATCACAAGACCATACCCCAGCACAAATAAAAGTCCTGCATAGGCCAACGCCATCGTCTCAGTATGTCCAGATGTCGCGCGAAGCAATAGCGGCGTGATGATCACCACCAATATGCACGCATACGTCATCAACTGACCAAAACGCACGGGCCCTTCTTGGCCAAATAAATGACTCAAATAAAGCGGGCTAGCCATTGTCATTTGGTTCAGCGCAAACCAAAGCATGCCACAAAACAAAGTGAACACAATGAGGTAAGGACGTGATTTAAGCACCGACCACACATTGCCTTCTACCGCACGCTCAAGGTCAGAGTCAGACTCGGGGACGGCTTGCTCGGTCACATTGACCAAAAAGGCAACCACAAGGATACCCACCAAGACAGCAAGCCCGTTACCAAAGAAAATCCACTCAGTGTGCTGCCAAAACAAATAGCCCGCTAAGATGGGACCAATCGCTGAACCCAAGTTATAGGCAAGATAGCTAAGCGACATCACCGCATCACGATTACCTGCATGAGATAAATCTGCCACCAATGCATTACTGGCAGGCAACGCTACACCGATAAAGAAGTATGCCGCGAACAAAAACGCCGGCACCATCACTGGGGCATCGGGTGCAAACCCGCACACCAGCAGTAGGATAGCGCCGACACATTCTCCCGCCACCATAGTGTTTTTATGGCCTACCCAGTCAGAAAGTTTGCCACCAATAAAACTCCCCAGCAGGTACAAGCCAGTAATACTCATCGCCAATGAACCCGCCAGCGACGCGGAGTAGCCGAGCTTATCGGTAAACAACAACACGAGGAAAGGAATAATAAAGTTGCCCATCCCGAGGATCATGCGGGCCAGTGCAACGTAGTAAATATTGCGGTGTAATCCTTTATACATCGCCACCGCAGAAAGAATCTTGTTGATTGTCGTAATCGTTAAACGTCCGTGTTAAAAAATCAGCACATAATGTACATGATTGATAAATTTATAAAAACTCGTCATTCACTAACGACCAATGGTGCGGCATGAGCTCGCGCACAGTTTTAAAAACTAGCTGGTTATCTGGCGTAGAAATCGCAGCTTTTACATCGCCGCCCCAATGCACTAAGCGTTCTTGGCAAACGCCACAAGGGCTAAGTATCAAAACTTGGCTATGTTCGTCCTCACGACAAAGACATAAAGAATGTGTAACGACTTCATCGCGTTTGTGTGCTTCTAAATAGGCACCGACTTCCATACACAGCGATAGTGCATCATTTTTCACATCTGGCGCCACACTAGTTACAATGTCACCAGACGCTAGCCTGACGGCAGCAGCGCCTCCCCACCCCGTAGGATAACGCGTTTGCAGTAACGTCAACGCCGCATCATAAAGTGACTGTTCTATCTCTTGCATAAAAATCCTTTTTTTAACCTCTCCGCTTTGCTTGATATACACGCATTCATGCGACTGCAATAAGGTCCATTTATGCACGATTATCGTGCCCAAAAGAGGCAAATACGTGGCTTGCGCTTTTCTGTTTTTCGAAAAAATAAAGTCTTTAATATGGTGGCTACGTTTCGGCCTTTCCAGAGACACATCGATGGATGATAACGCTCGGCAACTGCTTAACCACCTATGCCACGGGTATGACCAATTAGCTCAACGTCACCAGACGCGCGCTTTTCCAGAGCTCTCCACCGCGATCAAGCACCCACTCGGCTATTGTCTGGTTCACTGTCCGATCGGTAGTCAGCGATTATCGATTGTTTCGCTACAATTTGCCCCCAGCGTTCGCGGCCAAGGGGTACTGACGGCGTTTATCGATTATATTCAAGCGCATCCGCATCACTACCGCGGCATTGAAGTTGCCACCATTCAAAATCAAAGCTTAGCGAAACGGCTACTGACATTGGGTTGGCGATATAAGTCTGCCCTAACAAAACTATTTCGCGCCAACACACCCACCTTGGTGCATGATTTCTAATCAAAATACGGAAGTTTTCGCTAAGATGGGTTCCTATTATTGCCGGCGTTTGCCAACCCTGAATGGCTTGTCCAGCGCCTTTATCAAAGACTGTTGTCATCGACGCCGAGCTCAGCGCGTTTCGCTTTGCTCAAGCCCTGACAAACAAGCTGATACGATTGCGCCACATAGTACTTTAAGTCTTCATCAAGCTCCCCGGTAGTGAGGGTTTGTTGAATCCATTTCATACCCCGGTTAGCAAAGTACGGCGCCGGTACGTAACCTTCAAGATCGCACAAAAAAGCATAATTCATTGGCGAGGTTTTAAAGGTAAACGCCGGTTGACCGCTTTTACTGCGAGTGCCAATGGCGAAGACTTTCCCACCCACTTTCCAGACGTCTGAGTTGCCCCACTGCACCACATGTGTCGCAGCCGTAAACGCGCGGCAGTATTGATTAAATGTAGAGTGATCCATGCGGCTCTCCTTTTGACACCTTAACAACAAAGTAGAAAACGGTGTTGCTTCTGTCAGTTACAATGCGGCTGACAGCTTTTGAAGGTAACCTTTTGCTAACGAGTTATTTTCACGGCTCAGCCATTTGATACAATCAAACAGCTCCCAAATCAGCCCTTCATCCCCGCTGGTGTAAACAGGAAAGTTCTCATGCTTAGGGGCTGGCTCATCCGTCACTCGCGCAGGGACGATGTCTGCTTTATCAAATAAAACGACAAAGGGCTGCGCGAGCTGAAATGGCTCGCTCACGTCCAAACAATGGATTTCGGCACTGGTTAGATCCGTGAAAATATATTTTTTAAACATCGCCTGTTCATTGTGATCACCGGACAAGCAATAGAAAATGTCTTTCCCGGCCTCAAAGCGCGCAAAACATGACGCTGCCGAGCGATGAAAGCCGTGCTGTGTAAACACGATAATATCCGCATCGGACACGCGATCGCCTTTGCCCGCGGCGAGAGAGCCGACTAATACTGCCGCAATCACATCCTGTTCTGAAGCAAACGCGGCGCAGGCCGATTCAATCAATGCCTGCTGCAAAGGTAAGTGCTGTCCGTTTATTTCATCCTGAATCATAGTTATTCCTTAATGTTTCGAACGAGCCGCAACGGCCGTTGCGGCTTACTTAAAGCAGACTTCCGCCCAACGCGCTAAGCCTGCGGTGACTGAGCCAAAGTAGTCACCACTCACCACTGGGATGTTCGGTAACTCTGCTTGTACAGCCTCCCGCAAGAAGGGTGAGCGCGCCGAGCCGCCTGTCATAAAAATCACGTCAGGCTTTACACCGGCCTGCGCGACCACATCGTGAACTAAGGCGATCATCTTACGTTTGGGCGCTTCAATCGCATCAATCATATCATCGCGCGATACATCAACGTCCACGCGCTCGGAGAACAGCTTAATACCCGCTCGGTAAGCGGCATGATCCGACAACGCAATCTTTGCCTCTTCCGCACGACGGACAATATTGTAACCCAGTGACTCGTGATACACCTCAAGCAAACGGGCCAGTTTATGTGGCTCTTGCGCTTGCTTGTGCAGCCCTTTGAGCACCGCCAAATTTTCAAACGCATAGAAATCGTTTTGCGCTTGTACGTTGTTGATCGCGATAGGGTTGGAAAACTGCGTAATCGGCATTTCAATACCAGATTCCATTTTGCTGCCCATCCCAAACGGGAACATCATTTGTTTGAATGCCAACGCAATATCTAAGTCATTGCCGCCAATACGCTGGCCTTTATGCGCTAATAAACTTGCACTGCGATCGCGACTACCGCGCCATGATGGCCCCATTTCAATTAAGGAACAGTCTGTGGTCCCTCCACCGATATCGACCACCAGAACAATTTGGTCTTCGCTCAGTGTCGCTTCATAGTCCAGACCGGCCGCGACCGGTTCAAACTGAAATTCAATCTGTTTAAAGCCCGCCCGCTTAGCCGCATTGAGCAAAATACCTTCAGCTTGGCGGTTTGCCGTCTCGCCTCCACGGCCTTGAAAGTTGATAGGCCGACCGATCACCGCATCATGAATACTCTGTTGGGTTTGGTGTTCGGCTTGCGTTTTGATGTTGTCCATCATTGCGCATACGAGATCTTCAAAAAAGCGCAATTGGGCATCACGTAAACCTGACGCACCAAGGAAAGATTTAGGCGATTTCACGTAGTACATATCGCGCGGATCATCGAGATAGCGGTCGAGCGCCGCTTGACCAAACGCCATGTCCTCCGCCTCAAGTTCAATGCTTTCCTCACGGTTTACATGGATCGCGCGGCGCAACATCTGCTCGCCAATCGTATCTAACGGCTTGATGCCCCGATGACGAAACAGATACTCAGACACTGATTCGCGCGTAGGTGCGGCAAGGGAGGAAGGGATAAACGTGCTATCCCCTTCCAGACGTAACAGCGTCGGCTGACCGTTTTCAATCTTCGCCACCGAGCAATTTGCTGTACCATAGTCAAAGCCGATATACATAAATGCCTCTCACCGCAGAAAAAGTCGGCAATGCTACCTCAACCGTCGCGGGATTTCTAACATCCGTGTGCTCAAGCCAATCTGACTATCTGGGCCCGTGCCTCGCTATCCATTGTCATCTTGGTGAACCTGAATGACACCTTGTCGGCAAAATAGGCTATTTTTTGTGCAGTCGTCATAAATTATTTTTCACCATCTCTTTGATGGTTCTTGCCTTAACAAAATGATCTAACTGATGGGTCTGTATCCACCAGGTTGCAGCTTCCATCAACTGCTCGGGATCGTCATTTTTGTTTTTGAAGAACGCATAAAATGACACACCGACATTCTCACCTTTCGCTTTGATTTTTTGATCACATACTGCCAGGATTTTCGCTCTCAGCTCCGCTCTCATACGCCCCTACCCTATCCTTAAATAAATAAGTTCTGCTCTAATTCTAAAAGGCGCTTTTTCAGTGACAAACCGCCACCATAGCCAATAAGCTCCCCTTGGGTGCCGATAACCCTATGGCCTGGCGGATCCCCTCATAATTGACCGAGCCCCATCGTATGCGTTAGCCGTTGATATTCCCTGATGGCCCACTGATATTGGGTTAGCTTAATCAGGTATCGCCGATGGTTTCTGACCTCGCGACCAAGACGAGGT